>NZ_JALKVM010000124.1:0-2839 GCF_057440575.1 Johannesbaptistia floridana | reverse complement strand
TACTTTATGCTGTGCAGAATCAAAACACAGAAATAGCGAAACTGTTGATTGACCAGGGTGCTGATGTTAATGCTCAGAATAAGGATGGCAACACTCCACTACTTTATGCTGTGCAGAATCAAAACACAGAAATAGCGAAACTGTTGATTGACCATAAAGCTGATGTTAATGCTCAGGATAAGTATGGCCACACACCACTACTTAATACTACTAAAAGTAATAACACAGAAATAGCGAAACTGTTGATTGACCAGGGTGCTGATGTTAATGTTCAGAATAAGGATGGCTTCACACCACTACTTTATGCTATGCAGAATCAAAATACAGAAATAGCGAAACTGTTGATTGACCAGGGCGCTAATGTTAATGCTTGGGATAATTCTGGCAATACCCCACTACTTAATGCTACTTGGAATAAGAACATAGAAATAGCCAAACTGTTGATTGACCAGGGTGCTGATGTTAATGCTCAGAATAATTCTGGCATTACCCCACTACGTAATGCTAACCTGCGTAACACAAAAGAAATAGCTGAACTGTTGATTAAACATGGCGCTCGCTAATGTTCATTTATACATCAAATAAATCAATTTTTCATCAAGATAATCATGAACAAACCACCATCAACCTCACAAGTAATTGATAACCGCTACCGTATCCTCTATCCTCTCGGACAGGGAGGTTCTGGTATCACCTATGCGGCTTTAGACTTGCAAACTCAACAGCAAGTAGCTTTAAAAGTTTTGGCACTCCATCATTTAAATGATTGGAAACAGATTGAACTATTTGAGAGAGAAGGCAAAATTTTACAACAACTCAATCACCCAGCTATTCCTGAATATCTAGATTATTTTGAAGTAGAAACCGACACCGAACGCCATTTTTATTTAGTACAAAAATTAGTCCCAGGTAAATCATTAGCTATTTTAGTTGAATCAGGATGGAAACCAGATGAAGCAACGGTTAAAGATATTGCTCAACAAATTCTCCACATCTTGATATATTTACAGCAACAAATACCCCCAGTTATTCATCGAGATATCAAGCCTCAAAATATTATCTATTGTCAACCAGAAAATAACTCACAATCAACAGGCACTGTCTACTTAGTAGATTTTGGGGCCGTAAAAGATACCTATCAACATGTTTTGATGGATGGAACCGTGGTCGGTACTTATGGTTATATGGCACCGGAACAATTCCAGGGAAATGCAGTAATTAATACGGATTTATATGGATTGGGGACTACCTTGATATTTTTATTGACGGGAAGACATCCCACAGAATTACCCCAGAAAAAGTTTAAATATCAATATCAACAATACGCAAATATTTCTAAGAAATTTAGTAAATGGTTAGATAAGCTAATTGAACCTCAGAGAGAAAATAGATTAGAAAATGCCCAAGTAGCTTTAGATACATTACAAGAGAAAAAAAACCTCCCCCGAGATTTAAATATGGAAATTATTGGGGACCCAGAAGAACTAAAAATAACTTTTTTACCTACTAGAATTACTAACTGGCGTTCTAATCTAAAAATATATTTAAGCTTGTTAGTTGATGGTTTGTTTTTTCTAGTGTTGTTTAGTTTCGCTAGTAATATTTATCCTCAAGTTTTTTCAGTAATCTTAAGTTTACTGCTATTAGTATATATCGTATTTGATTATTTACCTTTTCAACCTAAAGTAGAAAAAGTTGATGACAATACGGGTCTTGCTCTTGCTGTTGCTTTACTAAAATGTATACCTATAACTATAATTTTTAGTTATATGTGGATTTATACAAATATTTGGATTTTATCAAATATTAATCTACAACAAGTGATAGCTTTGGGGCTATTTTGTATATTTCTTAAGAGACATTCTTTACATCAAACCTACTTGAAAAAGTTCTTGTTAAAAATCAAGTTATTCTGGAATAAAGATAACATTGTTATTAAAGAATATTTTCTAGGCAAGAAAATAAAAGAATACGTTTTTTCATTGGATAACAATATAATTAAGTTTTTCCACAAATCAAAGCAAATAAAAATTTTAGACAAACCACATAATTTATTATCTGAAATTAAGTGTAAATATGTATTGTTTTTACCTGACAATGAACTTCAGGTATTGTTGAACCAAGGGATAATAATTTCAGAAGAGGATTGTTAATATACCAATTCCCATCTCTTGATTGTTTGTTATAAATTGCTTTACTCATATCTTCCAGCAGAACTTATGTACTAATTTTCAGGACCAAATGTTCTTTCCCGTTAATTCTCTATAATTTTTGTCTCGCAAGGGTTTAATATCAAGTTCGGGTGAATACTTACAATAAAAATGAGGTGAGGCTCCGAGGCAAGAGAGGCTCCGAGGCAAGAGAGGGAAGGAAGAAGGTATGAAGGTAGAACTTTATCATAACTAATTAAACGGACATGATATAACTCTTGGTAAAGTAGTATAGCAGTGACCGCAGTGGTGTTAACAACATTTATCACTAACTTTTCCCCCCTTCCCCCCTTACTAAGGGGGGCTTTTCATTCATTTTTTTATTTCAAAATGTAACGTTTTAACAGTAGGCTGTTTACTATGTTTTTTAAAAGAAAAATAAATCCGAGATTTATTATTAGTAAAAAATCCCCTCTCCCTGCTCCCTGCCCCCTGCTCCCTGCTCCTCCTCACCATTTTCTTTGTCAAGAACGAAACAGCCCTGCCCTTACTAAGGGGGGCTTTTCATCATTTTTGTCAACATCTATTGGCGAGCTTGCTATAGTAGGGGCGCAAGGCTTGCGCCCTTCGGTTTGGCTTGCGCCCTTCGGTTTGGCTTGCGCCCTTCGGTTTGGCTTGCGCCCTTCGGT
>NZ_JALKVM010000123.1:0-20443 GCF_057440575.1 Johannesbaptistia floridana | reverse complement strand
TAGAAGCATTAAACGCCTCTAAATTTGGTTCTAAACCCTATACCCCCTACCAAGTATTTCTCAAAGCCCTTTATGAATTATTCAAAGAAGATACTTATGTAGGCGAAAGTGGAGAAACAACCCTAGAATTAGCCAACTTTCAACAAGAAGGTTGGGAAAGAGCCATTAAACTAATAGAAAGACACAAAGGTTGTATCATAGCCGATGCCGTTGGCTTAGGCAAAACCTATATGGGTTTACGAGTTTTAGAATACTATTTAACCAAACTTCGTCAACCGAAATATGTACCCCGGGCCTTAGTAGTATGTCCTGCCCAACTCCGAGACTTAATGTGGTCAAAAAAACTAGATGAATTTGGCATTAAAGCCGATATAGTCTCCCAAGAAGAAATTAGCCGGGATAACTTTGATATCAGTCGCTACCGCAACCACGATATTGTGGTAATAGATGAATCCCATAGTTTTCGCAATAGTTCTACTAAACGTTATCATAATCTTCAAAAATTACTCAGTGGCGGTAATCCTAATAAAAGAGTCTTACTACTGACAGCCACCCCGATTAATAACAGTATTTACGATTTATATCATCAAATCTCTCTAATTACTCAGTCTCAAGATACCTACTATCAAGAATATGGAATTAGAAACCTGAATACCTATTTTAAACAACTAAATCAAGGTAGCATTGAAATAACCGAACTATTAATGCAAACCATGGTGAGGCGATCGCGTCTAGACGTTATTAGAAGACAAAAAGCAGGAGAAGAAGTAATAATCGCGGGAAAACTCATTAAATTTCCAGAAAGACAACTAGAAAAATTTACCTACAACTTTGAAGCCTCTTTTCAAAGACTATACGCCGGGATTGCCAACCAAATAGACAGCCTTAATTTAGCTCCCTACAATATCAAAGACTTTAAAACCAAAAAGCAAAAACAAGACAAAACCGAGATTAAGCGCAATAAAGCTTTAGTATACTTACAAAAAGCCCTTTACCTGAAACGATTAGAAAGTTCCATCGCCGCCTTTGAAAAAAGCATCACCAATCAACTTAACTTTCAAGAGAAATTCTACCAAGTTTTCACCCAGGAAAATAAACTACTAGACAGTAAAAACTTCCGCAAATTAATTCTCACCTACGAAAACGAAGAAGAAGATAACCAAGATATAACTCAAGTCATCAACTCCTTAGAGAGTATTAAAATCACAGAATATCAAACACCTCCTTTACAAAAGCAAATAGAAGCAGATATAGAAACCCTAAAACAGATACTAGATAAACTAGAAACCATTAAACAATCTGTAGCCGATGGCAAAGACTATGATCGCAAACTAGAAGCCTTTAAGCAATTACTACTCACCCTCAAAGGTAAAAAAATTATCGTCTTTGATTACTACAAAGATACAGTCAAATACGTCTACCAACAACTAAAGAAAGATTCCACCTGGTTAGAGAATATGGGTAACCCGGTGATTGAGATAATTACAGGAGATACGAAAAACAACCAAAGAGAAGAAAAAGTCAAAAGATTTGCCCCCAAAGCCAACTGTATAGACGAAAGAGAACTAGAAAAATATAGCAACAACCCCATAGACATCTTAATATGTACCGATGTTCTCTCAGAAGGGCAAAATCTCCAAGATTCCGGGTATTTAATCAACCTATCTCTACACTGGAATCCTGTACGCATGATTCAAAGAGCAGGAAGAATTGATAGACTAGGTACAGACTATGAAAACCTGTATATATATAACTGCTTCCCCGAAGAAGGATTAGAAGACCTACTGCAACTAGTAAAAAGACTACAAGAAAGAATCGCCACCATTGACCGAGAAGTAGGATTAGATGCCAGCGTCTTAGGTGAAACTATATCTGAACGTAGTTTAGAAGAATTAATTAAACTCAAACAAGCCGATACTCCCGCAGATAAACAAGCGATTCTCGAAGAATTAACCCAGGTTGCTGAATTAGTCTCTCTGGATAAAATGAGACTCCCCCTCCTAGAATTCATCCAAAACCGCACCCTCAAAGAAATTGAAGAAATTCCCCTAGGGATTCATAGTACATACTCCTTTGGTATACCCGACTATCAATTCCAGGAAGGGGGCTTATTTTTAGCGTTTAAAGCCAGAGATAAACACTTTTGGCGGGTGTATCCCCGTCGCCATGGCACAATTATCACCGATAGCCAACTAGTAGTTACTGACAAAGGGAGAATATTTAACTGGCTGAAGTGTTCTGAACATGATTTTCCCCCTCTAGATGAACTAAAACCTATACCCTTTGACTCAAGTATTTTTCGAGTATTAGACTCCGTAACTCGTCAACTATTAGAAGACTTTCAGAAACAAAAAACCGCCCAACAACTTAAACCAAAACTTAATAAAACCTTAAATAAGATTCATCATCTCCTTACAGATTCTTCCTATCTACAATCACCCGACAGGAATGATAATTTAATGGCCACAATTGATAGAGTAAGTCAAGTTATTACCAATACTAATTTAAAAGCTCACAATAAGGAATTAAAAGGGATTTGGGATAGCTTTACTCAACATGAAAACTTCACTCAAATAGTTTCAGAATTAGACGAATACTTTATAGATAATGAATTATATAGTGAAGTGGAGAACCGATCAAATAGGGATACTTTAGAAATGATTCGTGGAGAAGAAATTCAACTAATCTGTTACCAATGGTTTGTTAATGGTTAGTTATATCATGTCTGTTTAATTAGTTTTGATTTTAGAAAAACCAATCGAGAGATGATTCATAATATATGTAAGTAAATCAATAGTTGTAACATTATAAATAATATACTTGAAATAGTTTTCAGTTTTGACACAACTGGTAGCATGTATCCTTGTTTAACTCAAGTACGTCGTAATCTAAAAACTATAGCAATGAGCGTTGTAGTGTTAACAATATTTATATTTACAGATCCCCCCAACCCCCCTTAACAAAGGGGGGCTTTTCATGATAACTGTAAACATCTATTTGCGAGCTTGCTATACTATTACTAAACTATTGGATGAAATTCCTGGTATCAGAATTGGTATTATCGCCCACGGTGATTACTGTGATCAAGAAACCACTTATGTGATTAAAACATTAGATTTGTCTGGGGATGTAGATGTCATTTGTGATTTTGTTCAAAATGTCGAAAAAACTAGTGGCGGTGATTCCCCAGAATGTTATGAACTTGTTCTCCATAAAACTCAAAATTTTTCTTGGACTGTATCTAGTGCTAAAACTTTAGTATTGATTGGAGACGATATTGCCCACGCCCCTGCTCAAACTCCTGAAAAACTTAACTGGCGCAAAGAGTTAGAAACCTTAATACAAAAAGGAATTACAGTGCATGGTGTACAAGCTTTAAATCGTTCTCATGCAACTCTTTTTTATAAAGAACTAGCCGAAAAAAGTGGCGGATTTCATCTGACTCTGGACCAATTTTCTTATATTACAGACTTGTTTTTAGCTGTTTGTTATGAACAATCATCTTTAGAACAGTTACAAAATTATGAGCAAGAAATTTTAGAAGCGGTTACCTGTAGGAGAAACAGTACGAATAAAACCTAATAATTTAGCAAAATATGTGATATTTGTTCAAAGTACCTCCGCTAATCGTAAGTTAATTGGTGGTACTAAATTTCTTTACGAAGTAGAAGATTGGAAAGGTTAAATCTTAGGGCGATCGCACTCTTGTAGGTTGGGCAGGGAGATAACCCAACAATCTCTTTGATTATCTCTAAAGGGTGTGTGTTGGGTTGCACGACTTTTAACCCAACCTACTCGCTTTGTGCCCAGATCAAGGCTTGCGCCCATCTCTATATCATTTTTAATAATTATCACATAATATTTTATGTATCTCTTGGACTAAAGTCCAACTACGAACCTTGTTTTTAAGTATTTCGATTATTTTGGCAGAAGAATTAAAATTCCTTTGCTATAATACAATAAATATTATGGTTTCAGTTTCAAATGAAAGATATTCAAGTTAGTAAATTTTTAAGTCTAATTTTACGGCATAAACCAGAAATTATTAATTTAAAATTAGACAACCAAGGCTGGGCAAATGTTGATGAATTAATTGAGTTGGCTAATCGTCACGGCAAAAATTTTAACCGCATTCAACTAGAAAAAGTAGTGGCAACTAACGATAAGCAGCGTTTTAGTTTTAATGAAGATAAAACGAAAATTCGCGCTTCCCAGGGACATTCCTTGTATGTAGATTTACAATTACAACCTAGGGAACCTCCTTCTCTTCTATTTCATGGTACAGCAAAACGTTTTGTTGACTCAATCAAAGAAAAAGGATTAAATCCTGGTAATCGTCAATATGTACATTTATCTAAAGATGTTAAAACCGCTTTAGCTGTAGGGAAACGCCATGGGTCACCAATTGTATTATCAATAAAAGCAGAAATTATGTGGCGATCGCACTTTGAATTTTATCTTTCTCAAAATGGTATTTGGTTGGTAAAGTATGTTCCTTCAGAATATATTGATTTTCCCCTATAATACTATAAAACCTGACACCTGACACCTAAAATATCACTGAGTCAAGCCGTGTTTTAGAGCAAAACGAACTAATTCAGTGCGGCTATTAGTTTCAGTTTTGTTAAATAGACGGCTTACATACTTTTCCACATTTCTAACGCTAGTGTCTAGGCGTCTAGCAATTTCTTTATTCATTAAACCCTGGGCAACCAAATCGAGTACACTACGTTCTCTAGGGGTTAATTCAATTTCCATTGGTGGAGGAGTTGACATCAGATGAGGCTGTTGTATCAACATACCCTTAATTTGTTCTAATTCCCGGGCAATTTTCTCTAATTCAGAGTTATCACTGCTATCTTCTGTGAGAGTTTCACGACGGACTAGGAGATTTCTGATAATTGCCTCTAACTCATCGGGATCGAAGGGTTTAGAGAGGTAGGCATCACAACCTGCTTGATATCCCTGAATGCGATCGCTAGTCATTCCTCTTGCCGTGAGAAAAACCACTGGAAGAGAAGCGAAGCGAGAATCAGAGCGCAATTTTTTCAGAAATTGATAGCCATCTACTCTTGGCATCATAATATCAGAGATAACTAAATCAGGAGTCTTTTGTTGTAAACATTCCCAAGCTTGTTCAGCATTACTAGCCACATCTACTTCAAATTCGCCGCTATCTTCTAAATAGGCTTGTACTGATTCACGTATTCCTGGTTCATCATCTACTAATAAAAGTTTTTTCTCTGCTGGCATTTTTTTTGCTTTCTTCTCTAATGGTTAATAACGGGGGAAGAATTTTATCTTAATCTTATTTTAATCTATAGATACCGCATCCACATCAATTGTTTCGCCGTCGGTTTCAGTCTCATCTGTTTCTCTAGGTTTTGAGGATTGGTTCAAACTCTGTGAGATTAAGTTTAATATCTCTGTTGCCAAAATAGTAATAATTGCTAAGTCGTCAACTTGTCCTACTATTGGTATTACGTCTGGAGATATATCCAAGGGACTAAACAAATATACTATACTTATGGCAATTACTAACCAACCGTAACGAGGATTACGAAGTGTTTGGCGATACCAATTATAAAATGATTTCCACAAAATATTCATTTGACTTTTACTCAGATTATGATTTAGTGTCAATATAAATTAACCACTATATCTCTTAGTATAATTACTTCTGTTGATTATCGATATCTCTTCTCAACCTTTGGTCTATTCCGAGAGGAAGTTAAACTCAGACCCTCGCATCTTTACCTAATGTTACTGGTTGGAGTTGAGTTTTGAAGTAAGAAGTCTTGAAGTTTTGAAGTAATAAGTAATGAGTTAAAGAATTAATGCGATCGCGCTTAAAAATTGATTCGGAGCCTGTTGGCCAATTTCTGTACTTTTTTGGGAGTGCAAGATATGAGTTCATGGGATTAAAATCAGGATTGAATGTTTTCTTGTCAATATTTGTACCTATTGAGGGTGAAGACCTGATATCTTATTTTTACCATCAAATTGTAATTACTATTACATCTCAATTATTTTTCCCAAAGAGCAATATTTTACATTTAATCTAGCTATCATAAAATTATTAGCTAAATCAGTGGACAATAGAAACAAATCAGAGTAATATCTATGGAAAAAATTGTTAATCTTATACCTAATAGTCCCATCATCAGTTTTACAGTTCTACTACTAGTTATTTTAACTATACCCCCTCTTTTTGAAAAAATAAAATTACCCGGATTAGTAGGACTGCTATTTGCTGGAGTCATCTTAGGAGGGAACGGCTTACAAATTTTAGATAGTAAGTCAGAAACCATGGAGTTACTATCAGCTATTGGTAAAGTTTATTTAATGTTTGTTGCCGGATTAGAAATAGATTTAGCTGAGTTTAGAAAAAACAAAAATCGTTCTCTGGGATTTGGCTTCGCTACATTCCTTCTACCTTTAGCGGGAGGAACTTTAGTAGCATCTTACAGTGGATATGGCTTAAATTCAGCGGTATTAATTGGTTCTCTCCTAGCTTCCCACACACTCCTTGGCTATCCCATTGTTAATAGTTTAGGGGTAGTAAGAAATGAAGCAGTTACAGTGACAATTGGAGCAACAATCTTTACGGATATTGCCGCTTTATTAGTGTTAGCAATTTGTGTTTCGATTCACTCAGGAGAATTTTCTCTATTTACATTAGTGATTCAACTAACAGTATTAGCTATTTATGCCGCAGCAGTATTATTTGGTTTAGACTGGGCGGGAAGAGAATATTTTCGCCGTAGTGGTGATGAAGAGAGTAATCAATTTCTTTTTGTTTTATTAGCAGTGTTTTTAGCTTCTTTGGGAGCACAATTAATTAATATTGATAGAATTGTGGGAGCATTTTTAGCTGGTTTGGCGGTAAATGATGTGGTGGGTTCTGGTCCAGTTAAAGAAAAAATCGAGTTTGTTGGTAGTACTTTATTTATTCCTTTTTTCTTTGTTGGTATGGGGCTATTGATTGATATACCAGCTTTTATAGAAACTTTTAGTAATGGAAGTACAGCACTGTTAATGTTAGGGATTGTCAGTAGTTTACTAATTACTAAATTTTTAGCTTCTTTAGCAGCAAAGGCAATATATAGTTATCGCTGGGACGAGATGTTAACTATGTGGTCCCTCTCTATTCCTCAAGTAGCAGCTACCCTAGCTGCGGCTTTAGCAGCTTTACAAGCAGTTAATGCCCAAGGAGATACATTAATTGATAAGCCAGTGTTTAACAGTGTAATTGTACTAATGCTGATAACTTCTATTTTAGGGCCGATTATTACGGCTAAAGCCGCTAAAAATTTACCAATGCCTAAAACTAAACTAGAAAATAGACCAGGAGATTGGGGTCTAATTAACAATGCTTGGCAAAATCAAATATCTTACGAAGAATCCCATCGGTTCACCGTAGTTGTTCCTATATATAACCCTCATACAGAAAGATATTTGATAGAAATGGCCGCATTATTAGCTAAACACGAAAATGGCGTAATTGTACCCTTATCAATTGCTATGTCCCATGTACACATGGATGATCCTATTCTTAATGGTGCTTTAAAACAAAGCCAAAGGTTAATTAAACGGGCTCAAGAAATTAGTCAAGAATGGAAAGTGGAAGCTTTACCTAAATTACGGATTGACGATGACGTTGCCCAGGGAATTAGTCGCACAGCTAGGGAGGAAAATGCCAGCTTGATTGTGATGGGGTGGGCTAATACTGTTGGTTTACGTGCTCGTCTTTTTGGAAATGTTATCGATAATGTTTTTTGGTCAGTTCACTGTCCTGTAGCAGTGATGAAACTTTTAGACGATCCCATCAATATTCACAATATTTTAGTGCCAGTAGAAAATATTACTCCTAAAGCAATTACTACCATTCAGTTTGCTCAGTTATTTGCTGATACTAATCACGCTTCGGTTACATTGTTACATGTTTGTGCTCCAAACACCTCTCTAGAACAAATTGCCGCTTTTGAAGCAAAATTAAACCAAGTAGTCAAAGATTTAAAGACGCCTGTAGACTGCCAGATTAAGACTGTCCCCAGTGATTCGGTTGCCGAGGTAATTATTAATCATTCTGTTGATTTTGATTTAGTGATTATTCGTTCGGTAAGACGTCGCACGGCCGGAGGTTTAGCTGTTAGTGGTATTACTGATGAGATGATTAAACAGATTAGTTGTTCTTTAGTTTTATTTGGTGAACCCAATCACCTCAACTAAAGCCAGAAAACTTGCATTATTCTTTTAAGACATAACCGACGCCTCTGACTGTTTGAATAAGGCGTTTTTCTTTTTCTGCCTCTAATTTTAAGCGTAAATAACGGACATAAACCTCAATAATGTTAGAATCTCCCATGAAATCATAGCCCCAAACTCTTTCTAGGATTTGATCTCTTGTGAGTACTTGTCGCGGATGAATCATTAAATATTCCAGTAAATCAAATTCTTTGGCTGTTAACTCAATACTTCGTTGACCACGATAAACCTCTCTAGTGGTACGATTTAGACGTAAATCTCCGAATTGTAGCTGTTGTGGGTCTTCTTCTTGAGTCCGCCGTAAATTTGCTCGTACTCTTGCTAGTAATTCTTCTATACTAAATGGTTTAACTATATAGTCATCTGCCCCGGCGTCTAAACCAGCAACGCGATCGCTAATGTCATCTTTAGCGGTTAAGAGAATTATCGGCACTTGGTCACCTGTAAGGCGTAGACGCCGACAAATCTCTAAACCAGAAATTGCTGGCAACATCCAATCGAGCAAAATCAGATCTGGTTGCATTTCTCTAGCCTTAGTTAAACCACTCAAACCATCGTTAACAACAGTTACTTCATAGCCTTCGTATTTGAGTTCTAACTCAATAAATTGAGCTAGTTTAAACTCATCTTCTACAACTAAAATAGAACTCATAATTTTACTACTGTTTGGGTATTTGGGGTAAATCAGAGGAAATAGGACCTAAGAGACGATTGAGAAGGCGTAATTGTTCCGCAGTTCCCATACAAATTAATAAATCTCCGGCCATTAATCTTGTTTCTCCAGTAGGACCTGCAATTAAATCTCCGCTAACGCGACGAATTGCTAACACTAAAGCCCCGGATTGGGAGCGCAATCTCGCCTCGCTGAGAGTTTGTCCCACACAAGGACACCTTTCTGGGTCTAGTAAAAACTCCTCCAGGTAAAATGAGCGATCGCTCCCTGTGAGAATCCCATCTACAAAGTCCATTACTTGGGGTCTAACAGCTACTGCTGCTAAGCGTTTACCCCCCGTAATATATGGTGATACTACCGCATCAGCTCCGGCCCTTTGCAGCTTTTTCACTGCTTCTTCGGTACTAGCCCGAGAAATAGCACGAATTTTAGGATTAAGAGTCTTTGCCGATAAAACAGTATAAAGGTTTTCAGCATCAGAAGAAAGAGTAGTAATTAAACATATCGCTTGGTTTATTTTTGCTTTTTGTAAAGATTCATCCAATGTGGCATCCCCTTGAATCACGGTATAACCATTATTCTGAGCTTTTTCTACCTGTTCTAATTCCGAATCAACAATTACAAAAGGAACTTTATCGGCGTAGAACTCCCTAGCTACCTGTTGTCCTGTGCGTCCAAAACCACAAATAATATAATGTTTATTGAGAGTATCAATCAAACGTTTTTCTTGCCTCCGTCGAATACCTGCTTGAAAATAGCCTTCTATTAAAGCTTCTGTAAAACGATTAACAATATAACCTATAGTAATTAAACCCAACAAAATTAGGATAATAGTAAATATGCGCCCGCGCTCATTCATCGGTTGAATTTCAGAAAAACCCACCGTAGAGAGGGTAATTATCGTCATATAGGCAGCATCTGTCCAACTCCATCCCTCTATGAGCCAATACCAAGCTGTGCCTAGGCCAAAAATCCCTAGGAGAGTAATGGCGCCTGCTAGTAATTCATTTTTAATTCGTTGATATTTTCCTTCCATGAACTATATAAATACTTGCTTGGTATCAAATTGACTGATTCAAATCCTCAGGTTTAGCTAGAATAATAGGCAGTTGTCAAAAAAACTATATTTTAATAGGAGTCGTTTGTGAGTCCAGAAACTGTTTTAAATCCTGCTATGGTAAATAGCTCTACAGAGACATTTAACCAAACTGAATTTCATCGCTATGTTATGAATACCTATAGCCGCTTCCCTTTAACTATAACCAGAGGTGAAGGTTGCCGACTATGGGATATTGAAGGAAAAGAATACCTGGATTTTGTGGCAGGTATTGCTACTTGTACTCTAGGTCATGGACATCCTGCTTTAATTAAAACTGTAACAGAACAAATACAAAAGCTTCACCATGTTTCTAATCTCTACTATTTACCAGAACAGGGCCAATTAGCTAAGTGGATTGTAGAACATTCATGTGCTGACAAAGTATTTTTCTGTAACTCAGGGGCAGAAGCTAATGAAGCTGCTATCAAATTAGCTCGTAAGTACGCACACCAAGTTTTAGATTTAGAAATACCAGTAATTTTAACTGCTCATTCTAGCTTCCACGGACGTACCCTAGCAACAATTACAGCAACAGCACAGCCGAAGTATCAACAGGGTTTCTCTCCTTTAGTACCAGGTTTTGCTTATGTTCCCTATAATGATATTAACGCTATCGAGAACGCAATTACTGATATAGACGAAGGGAACTCTCGGGTAGCAGCAATTATGCTAGAACCTCTTCAAGGAGAAGGGGGAGTGCGTCCTGGAGATTTAGAGTATTTCTTACGTTTACGGAAAATTTGCGATGAAACCGGAATACTATTAATACTGGATGAGGTACAAGTTGGTGTAGGACGCAGTGGCAAGTACTGGGGTTACGAAAAACTGGGGATTGAACCCGATGTATTTACTAGCGCAAAAGGATTAGCTGGTGGTATCCCTATCGGCGCGATGATGTGTAAAGAGTTCTGTAATGTTTTTGAACCGGGGAACCATGCTAGTACTTTCGGAGGAAATCCCTTTGCTTGCGCGGCAGGTTTAACTGTAGGTCATACTATAGAAGCAGAAGGTATCTTACAAAATGTCGAATCTAGAGGGGAACAACTACGTACTCGTCTGCGGGCGATCGCCTCTGCTAACCCTCAATTAGTTAAAGAGGTACGCGGTTGGGGTCTAATCAACGGTATGGAGTTACAATCAGAATCTGAAATTACTTCGAGTGATATTGTTAAACAGGCAATTGAAGAGGGTTTACTATTAGTCCCTGCGGGTCCTAAAGTTGTACGCTTTGTACCTCCTTTGATTGTAACTGAAGCTGAAGTGGAAGAGGCGGTAGAAAAGTTAACCACAGCAATCAACAAAATTCTCGCCTAGAGTCAGTTTTTTGGCTGTTTTTATGCTCATTGGCCTCAAACCTCGTCAGTGAAGACGAGGTTTACTCAAATTCCTCTAAAACCATATTATTAAAGAAAAAATAATTAATCGTTATCCCAATCGTCAAATAATAATTCATTAAGGATGTATTTTAATTCAGGATCTGTAGATGACAATAAAGTAATTTGATCATTGTCGTCGGATTTAGCTACAAAGAGAATAGGATTAATTGGGGCACAAATATTATATTTTTGTCCTTGAGAATAGAAATTAGCTAACCATTGTAATTCTTCTTGTTCTATGAGGGGATCTTCTTCATCTAGGTCTAAATTCCAAATGTTCTCTTCTTCTAAAGGAGGTAATTCTCCGGTAATGGTTAAGGTATAGGCAGTATTATGGAGTAATAAATTTAATTCTGCTAAGACAGCTTTAGCATCAGGAAAGATAGCAGATATTTCTTCTTGATCTTCAATAATTATTGTTTCTTCCCAGTCAGGATCTTCATCTTCATTATTTTCACATAAAACAACTACAGGAGAGTTACATGGTAATAAAAGTAAATAAGTATGATTTTGGTATTCTAGAGAATTTTCGATATAACAGTCAAGAGAACGCCCATAAGCGTCAAATATAGTTAAGTTATCGTGGTCATCTTGTTCACTGGTTTGAGAAAACTGAGAAGAAGACATAAGAAAGATTAGAGTTTAAATTGGATTACTAAAAAAGAGGATATCATATAATGGATCAACAAGATTTAAGAGATTTATTGAGGTGTCCTATGAAGTTTTCTTCAGTCAAATAATTAGTAAAACAAACATCTGTTAAATTATATTGCAAAGGAGTAATAGTAATATAATTTTGCTGAATGGCTTGAACATCAGTAGGGATAGATGGGGGTAAATGAAGATGATTTGGTTGTTCTATATCTTCAACTAACTCTCCAGCTAACCAATAGTAATTTTTGCCGCGAGGATCTACACGTTTTTGAAAAGTTTCAATGTAGCGTCGTAAACCCTGACGGGTTAAGATACTGCCAGCGATCGCCGTTTCGGGAACAGAGGGAATATTAACATTAAGCAGAGTGGGGTTTTCGGGGGATTTTATGGTTAATTCTTGTAATAACTTAACTGTAAAATTAGCAGCAGGTTGAAACTCATGACTAGTGTAACTAACCAAACTCAAAGCAACACTAGTATAGCCTTCGATGAGACCCTCCATAGCAGCGGAGACTGTCCCGGAGTAGAGAATATCAGTTCCCAAATTAGAGCCATGATTAATTCCAGCCAAGACAAAATCTGGAGGTTCTTCGAGGAGAGCAGAAAGGGCTAATTTAACACAATCAGAGGGGGTTCCAGAACAGGAGAAAGCAGTTACATCAGGGTGAAAAAGAGAATCAATCGCTTCTACGCGAATCGGCTGATGTAGAGTCAAGCCATGACCAGTAGCTGAACGTTCGCGGTCAGGAGCTACTATAGTTACTTTGTGTCCAGAGGCGGCACAGGTATTAGCCAAGGTTCTCAAACCTAGAGCAAAAATGCCATCATCATTACTAATCAATAAATTTAAAGGTTTAGTCATCGAAATAAGCTAAGATACAACGAGGAGGAGTTTAACATCCACCAGGCTCTCTCTTATTTATGGTGATAAGTGTTAACTTATATCTTATATCAAGTTTGGGAATAGGCAATAGAGCAAAAAAGTGTAATTTTCATCACATTTTACCCCATAAACCCCAGAAAACCACAAATTAAAAGCCCGTAATCAATTATACAATGCTAGTGGTAAAGAATTGAATTAACCATGACTACAACTCTCCAAGAAATCGAAATTCAAGTAAAAAATTTACAAAAAACCGCTCAAACAGAGATTACTAGTAGTAAAAGCACAGATGAGTTAGAAAAGCTAAGAATTAGCTATCTAGGCAAAAAAGGTGAACTTTCACAAATTCTCCGCGCTATGGGTAAATTAAGCCCAGAAGACAGACCACGTCTTGGAGAAATAGCCAATAAAGTTAAACAAGAGTTGCAAACACTGTTAGAATCTCAGCGTCAAAGTTTAGAAGCGGCGGAAATAGCAGCTCAACTAGCAGCGGAAAAACTAGATGTAACTATGCCGGGAGTAAGTCGTCCCCTAGGCAACATACACCCTCTTAACGGCATGATTGATCGGATCTTAGATATCTTTGTAGGTTTAGGATATACTGTGGCCGAAGGACCTCATGTTGAGAGTGACTATTATAATTTTGAAGCTTTAAACACTCCAGCAGATCATCCAGCCAGGGATATGCAGGATACCTTTTATTTACCTCACGAAAAACTCCTGAGAACTCATACATCTTCAGTACAAATTCGGTACATGGAAAATAATCAGCCGCCAATTCGTATTGTTGCTCCCGGTAGAGTTTACCGTAGAGATACTGTAGATGCGACTCATTCGGCGGTATTCCACCAGATAGAAATTTTGGCCGTTGACCAGAAACTAACTTTTACTCAACTCAAAGGTACAGTAAAAGAGTTTATTAGACAAATTTTTGGAGAAGACTTACCATTACGATTCCGTGCTAGTTATTTTCCTTTTACAGAACCTTCTGCGGAAGTTGATGTGCAATGGCAGGGAAAATGGCTAGAAGTAATGGGTTGTGGCATGGTAGATCCCAATGTCTTAAAAGCAGTTGGTTATGATCCCGAGATTTATACTGGTTTTGCTGCTGGTTTGGGGGTAGAAAGATTTGCCATGGTCCTCCATGAGATTGATGATATTCGTCGTCTCTATAATAGTGACTTACGGTTTTTACGACAGTTTTAAATAGATCTACAGGAACCCTTTGAGGTAGATTAAAAGTAGTTCATAGGGCTAATTTAATATATGGATAAAAGGAAACTACTTTCAATCATTTCTCACGGAGCTATATTCTTAAGTGCTACATTCGTATCTGTAGGTATACCTCTGGCTATTTTCTTTATTTCAGATGACCAAATCGTTAAAGAAAACGCCAGAGAATCTCTAAATTTTCACCTGAATATTTGGTTTTGGGGAATTATAGCGGGTATTTTAACTTTTGTATTAATTGGGTTGTTATTGTTACCAATTGTAGGTGTTACAAGTTTGGTTATGCCAGCGATCGCTATTTGGCAAGTTTGGAATGACCCCGATAAGGAGTTCAAATACCCTCTAATTCTGCGCATTCTCTAAACTCTAACTTTCAACGGTATGTCCTGCGTTGACGATTATTTCTTTGATGGAAGCTTCCGGGGCTTGAGTATCAACACTGACTGTTTTTGTCTCTAAGTTAACATTTACCTCAGCCTCGGGAAAAGCTTGTTTAATTTCTTTGGTAATCAAGTCTACACAACCTTGGCAAACAATAGAAGGAACTGATAAGTTCATAGACATTATTTAAGACACTCCTTTATAGATAATTAAAGGTTATTATAGCAATGAACAAAATATAATAATGTTGGAACACAGAATTTTTGTGCCCAATCTATCTCTCTATTCGGAAATAAGAATATCACGAACTTGTTGTTCAGTAAGATCCTCATTTGCATCTAGCATTAAAGCAACAACTCCAGCTACTGCGGGAGCTGCCATAGAAGTTCCAGACTTAGAACCTGTTCTATCGTTACCAGGTATTGCTGAGATAATATTGCGCCCAGGAGCTGTAACATAATACAAATCTTCTGCTCCCCGACCAGCATGATTGGAAAAATTACTAATTTGGCCATTTTCATCAACACTTCCCACAGCTATACCTGCTTCAGTGGCAAAGGTCGCTGGATAAAAGCTTGTAGTTGGGTTGCCGCGATCATTTCCTGCGGACATAACTACTACTACATCGTTTCTTGCGGCTCTGGTAATAGCATTTTCAACAGAACTAAAGAAACTGGCATATTGATCTCCTAAGATACCTAAACTAATATTAATTACTTGAGCTCCATTATTAACCGCATAGTTTATTGCCTCAGTTATGCTACTGATGGAAGCTCCTCGATTGTTTCCAAATACATTCAAGGGCATAATTTTAGCATTAGGAGCAACGCCTATCACCTCTTCAGTTCTGTTAGAGATACTTGGATCATCTTGCGCCGCGATTATACCACTTACATGGGTTCCGTGAGAGCCCGAGTCAGTCGGGTCACCATCGTCATCAATAAAGTTCCAACCGTTAACATCATCAACGTAGCCATTTCTATCGTCATCTTTTCCATTATTAGGTATTTCTCTGGTATTTTTCCAAATGTTATCCCTCAATTCTTGATGACGAAGATCAATACCGCTATCGATTACCGCTACCGTAACTCCTCTTCCTGTATAACCTGCCGCCCAAACATCTGGTACATTCATCATATCTAGATGCCAACTGTTACCACCTATATCAGGCTGTTCTTTTAAAGGTCCTCTTTCCAAAGCTTTCGCTACAGCATCACTTGCATCTACCAAACCATAACCTGTAACTGGATCAAATTGTCTCTTTCTTAAGTCATTGAGACTGTAGTTTATTTCCTCTACAACAATGTCAACGGGCGATGATGATGGTGGTTGATTGGAATTTCTGTCCTCTGTACCGGAGACCTTTAACTTATAATCAACACTGGGGCGGTTAGTGAATACTTCTATATAGTAGTTGCCAATACTGTTTTTCGTTGAAATGGTTTCAGTATTAGTTCCTGATTTTCGAGAAGTCTCGATGGGTCTTCCTGTTGTGTCGTAGAGTCGTAAATCAGCATTGTCCGACAAATTATCTAATTCAATATCGAGGTTAACCTCTTTTGATACTCTTATTTTATAAAAATCTTGTAAATCAGTACTTCCAACCCATCCTTCTCTAGTTCTCCTAGTCTTATTTCCAATATTATTGAGGTCTTGAGCTTCATTTATACTCTCACCTGGTTCAAAACTATTTCTTTTCTTCATTGACAGTTGATACATTGTATTTTTATTACCAGAAACCGATACATAGTATTCACCCTTTGTCAATTCCGCTTCTATTGTTTCATCTTCTGTATTGGGATTATTTGAACTCAATAATAATCTATTTCTAGAATCGTAAAGATCAAGTCGAGCATCATCTTGTAAATTACCTAAATTTATTCTTAAATCTGAGTCTCTAGAGATTTCAAATTTATAATAATCTATCGTATCTCCATTACCTACCCAACCTCCTTCTTGATTCCAGTTTTTTAATAATTTTAAATCTTTAGCTGTATTGGGATTATTGCCAGGATTTTCTATTTTATCACTATCAACTACTAGTTTATATCCCGCCTCTTTTTGACTAAATACGTTGATATAATATGTACCCTTAGTTAATTCTGCTGTAATTGTTTCAGTTGAGCTACTGTTCTTATTTGATTGTGCTATAACATTATTCTTATTTTGAAGTAATTTTAGGTTAGCATTGCTTTTGCCAAGGTTGTTAAATCTTAAATTAAATAAAATATCATCTTTTACTGTAAAGCGATAATAATAGTTTTTATTATTATCGGTTATGTTTCCATAAATTATTTCTCTTGCTTTCTTTAGTGCAATATCTTCGGGATTTTGATAACTGTTTGAAGTATTGGAGGACTTTTGAGGGGAAATCAGAAAGTCGTTGTCTTCATCGGAGATTTCAATGTCTTGAATTGATTCATCTGGTGGAGGTGATAACTCAATTCCTGATCCATCTGATGGAGGAGGAAACTCAATTCCTGATTCAACTGATGGAGATGACAACTCAATTCCTGATTCAACTGATGGAGATAATAACTCAATTCCTGAGTCAAATGATGGGGATGATAACTCAATTATTGGTTGTTGACTGTTAAGGTTACTGTTTAGAAGTTCTCCTTCTGTGAGTCCATAATCATTTCCTGAGTTATTTAGGCTACTTGAGTCAAGTAGAGATGTAATTTCTGTGTTGGTTAAAAACATAGCTTTCAATTATTTGCTCAAGATTTTGTTTCTTAGTTATCCTACACTAATTCTATAAATGTTAGCTACACTTTTTTGAAAAAAAATAATGATAGACAGCTAAAAAATCTTTGAAAATCAAGCTATGTAAGGAAAAAAAGAATTTTATATTTTTTTGATTTGTAGCTTTTTTTTTGAGATAACTGCTTAAGCTTTGAGTAAAACCTTATGATGGTAACAAAATTTTACTAGACATCTGGTAACAAATAATACTTTTTTTTAGTACTATTCAGACATAGTACTAATATGGCTACCAACTTAAGCCGGGAAAAGCTAGTTGAGACGAGATAATCCGTTCCCTGGATTTAAAATCTAGGGCGTGGGAAATTATTCTACCATTGTACCTAATAACCTTCCACCCAAAATGTCCCGGTTGACCTCTCTAGTCCTAATACTTATAGATTGAGTAGACATTTTTTAAGAGCTAGGTTAAAGTGGATATGACTTTAAATAAACATAATTGAACCTCAAGATGGATAATCAAGGGGAAAAACCGACGAAAATTAGATCTTTAGAAGATGCCATTAAGCGTTGCCAAGAATTAGGAATGCGGGTCAGCCGTCAAAGACGGTTTATTTTAGAATTACTTTGGCAAGTAAAGCAACATTTATCAGCTAAGGAAATTTATCAACTGTTAAATGAACAAGGGAAGGAAATTGGTTATACTTCTGTTTACCAAAATTTGGAAACTTTGTCATGTCAAGGAATTATTGAATGCCTAGAAAAATGTAATGGGAGACTTTATAGTTGTTTTAATGATGTTCACAGTCACATTAATTGTCTTGATACTCAACGAATTATCGATATTCAAATAGATTTACCTCCAGAGTTGATTCAAAATATTGAAGCTAAAACAGGGGTTAAGATTGTAGAATACAATATTAATTTTTACGGGTATCAAAATCGCTCAATCCCAGAAGACCAATAGATTTCCTCAAGTAATAATCAATTAGCTAGAAGTGAAAAACTGCACAATTAAGTATCTTTCTTCCTAGTAAGGTCAATGGTAATGGTACCAGAAAAATCAGGAATGGGAGGTGAAAGTTTTGATAGGTGTATGCGGACTTGATTAACTAGTGGAAGTAGTAAAATCTCACTGGCGATCGCCGATGCTAATTTTTCTACCAGTAAGAATTTATTAGTTTGAATTTGGCGTTTAACTAAGTCAATCACCTGGCGATAATCAAGAGTATCCTCTAGGCGATCGCTTTTACCTGATTTACTCAAATCTACCCACAGAGTTAAATCTACTTCAAACCATTGACCTAAAGTTTGTTCTTCTGGTAAAAAACCTGTATATCCATAGGCACGAATTTTATTTATTTTAATAGTATCCATATTTTCTTATGACTAAACTAATCGCCCTAATTACTGATTTTGGCTTAGAAGACATTTATGTAGGAGTAATCAAAGGAGTAATTGCCAAAATTAACCCTAATATCTCTGTAATCGACATTACACATCAAATCCCTCCTCAAAATCTCCTAGCCGCTAATTTTGCCCTAGTAAATGCCTGTAATTATTTTCCTGATTCTACCATTTATGTTGGTGTTATCGACCCTGGAGTAGGTAATCGCCGTCGCTGTATCGCCTGTCACTGTCAGGGAAATAATTACTTAATTGGTCCTGATAATGGTTTATTTACAGGAATTATGAAGCATTTAGGAGTAATAGAAGCTATAGAACTAAATAAATCTCAATATTGGCTTAATCCACAGCCTAGTTACACTTTTCATGGTAGAGATATTTTTGCCCCGGTGGCGGCACATTTGGCTAATGGGGTACTATTTACCAAATTAGGCAGTAAAATTCCTGTAGATAGTTTAGTCAAACTACCTCTACCCAGTTACAATTTAAGCGCCGACAGAGTTGAAGGGATGATTCTGTATATAGATCATTTTGGCAATTTAATCAGTAATATACCAGAAGCAGTAATAGTAGGAAAATCTTGGTTTGTTATGGTTAATGAAACTAGAGTTAACCACCAAAAAACTTATAGTAATGTAGCCGCAGGAGAATTACTAGCCTTAGTTAGTAGCAATGGTTGGGTAGAAATTGCCCTGAATGGTGGCAATGCTCAACAAAAGTTAAAATTAAATATAGGAGATAAAATTATAGTGAAATTTGAGTGATTAGTCATGATAACATCTCAATCAGCTACAGAAACGGAAGTATATCAAGGGCAATTCGGTGAATTTACCATTGAAAAAAGCGATCGCCGAGAAGTAATTATTTATCGTCTAGGTTTAACTATTGCTTCTGTGTGTCTTACTCTAGTTACCATAGAATTATTATTACTAGCTGATAATCCAGTTATTATTAATTCTATCTCCCCCTTGTTTTTCATTTTTTCCCTTAGCTTAGGCATTAGTTTAATTACTATTCACATTTACTTAGCCCCCTTAAAAAAACTCTTACAAGTATTTTGGTGGGTTGGTAATTGTACAGGGATTCTTATCCTAAGTTTAATTCAAGAACCCTTAGCTATATATGTATATGAACATCCCCTAACTTTACTAGGAATAGGTTGGCTGTTTGCTGCTTTAACGGGAGTTTACTTCAAAGAAGGGTTTTGTTTTGGACGTTTAGAAACAAAATTACTGACGCCTCTAGTACCACTATTACTACTAGGACATTTGTTTAATATTCTATCAGTAACAACTGAAAAAATCTTACTGGTGAGTTGGGCGGTTTTATTTACTATTTTTGCTGTGCGTAAATTAACTCAAGCAATTCCCCCAGATATCGGTGATAAATCAGTTTTTGCTTATTTAGCTCAAGCAAAAGCTAAAAACGAGGGTTAAAAAAGTTAATGCAATTTATCGATTATATAGCAATTTCCGTTTTAAAATGGGTGTCTGTTGCCTTAACCTCTGTACCTCAGGAGATGGAAAAATCATCTGATTGCCCTGAGATTAGTAAAGTTTGGGGGTTGGTTGAATATAAACTACAGTGGAGTTTAACCATAGAAGCCTGGTTAATCATTTTACTAATTATTACTATAATTATTGCTATAGTTATGGGCACAATTCAGCCATTTTTAGCAGTATATAAACCTCTAGAAGCAGATACCCTAATTGTAGAGGGCTAAATACAGTTGAAAAATATTTACTCATTACTGCTAAAACTTGCTCATT
>NZ_JALKVM010000122.1:0-2860 GCF_057440575.1 Johannesbaptistia floridana | reverse complement strand
GTAATATTTGCCAGTAAAGATATTGTTTATGGAGTTTATCAGCGATTTCCTTAAATTGTGGCGGCAGAAGGTGACTATCTTCGATGATAATATTTATGAACACATCTTTATCTTGGCCAAATTCACTCACCCCAATGGGATTAATTACGGAGAGGGTAGAAATAATATTTTGTATCCCTGGTGTAGATTCTGATTGATTAGTCATGTTTCAATCCTGTTTCTATAATAATCTTAATTTCTCGTCCCTGATGATAGCGATCGCGCTTATTGATTATTATATTTCATAAGTAATTTGGCGGGTCAAGATGCTTTTTTATCTAAGATTAATCCCCTAAAAACCGCAACAAAGTTTGATAGTCTGTAAGATCATCCCAAGGGGCAACAAAAATAAACCTATTGTATTTGTTAATAGCGGCGATCGCTATTTGTCTATCTATTTTTAAGCCTAAGCTGACAAAACCTTTGACCAGCTCTTTTACTTCAGTAGGTTGAGCTTGATTAATTGCTGTAATTAATTCTTTTCGTAATTGTTTTTCCTCAACTTTTAAGGGAATTGTCGGAGTTTTTGGTGGTGGAGATGTAATGCTTAAGGGTAAAATTTGCTGGAATATCTCTTGCATTTCTCCTAACATATCTTTGATGGTAGTAAGTGCCGCAAAATTTTCGATGCCTTCTAGTTGATAAAGTTGTTGCAAGCGACTGTATATATCAGTAGCTATTTCGGTGATGTTAACTTCTTTCTCTATTTCTTCCTTAAAAATTTCCATGGCTTTGGGAAAATCTTGGCCCTCAAATTTCATCAAATTATGAATAAATTCATGTAGGGTAGCTAGTGCCGCCATCATGCTTTGTTTCATATCATATAAAGCGATCGCGTGAATTGATTTATCTTCAATCCCCTTCAACCCGGGAAACACCGACTGATAATGTTTTTCACCATTTATCAACAGAAAATTGAGAGATTGTAAACACAAATCTGTATCTAATAAAGGGGTTTGATTCTGGAGTGAAAATCCTGGGTTTTCTGGTTGTGCTTGTTTGAGGATATATTCATAAAAACTGTAGTGATTAGCGTGATTTTGTAACCAACGGAGAAAAAATGCCTGTGGTTTATCAAAGTATGTCAGAGCACTTACTTGAGGAGGATGGAAACTTGGGCGATTATTTTGATTAATTTCTAGAAATTGCAGCATTTTTTCTAAATTAACCAACTTCGCTGTATGATCATTAGAGCGAATAGCTAGATATTGACCATCAGGGGAAAATTTTACAGCCGAAATCCTATCCTGATGACCAATGGTGGTTATTTCCTCATTCTGATGACGAAGGGTGGTTATGTAGTCACCAGTAGACACCTTGACTAACTTCGCTGTTTTATCCTTAGAGCGAGTAACTATATATTGACCATCAGGGGAAAATTTCACATCCCAAACCAAATCCTGATGAGCAATAGTAGTAACGTAGTCACCACTAGACACCTTAACTAACTTCGCTGTTTTATCCTCAGAGCTAGTAGCGAGATATTGACCATCACGGGAAAATTCCACAGACCAAACCCTATCCTGATGACGAATGGTAGTAACCTCCTCACCACTAGACACCTTGACTAACTTCGCTGTATTATCCCAAGAGCTAGTAGCTAGATATTGACCATCAGGAGAAAATTTCACAGACCAAACCCTATCCTGATGACGAATGGTAGTAATGTAGTCCCCACTAGATACCTTGACTAACATCGCTGTTTTATCCACAGAGCTAGTAGCGAGATATTGACTATCACAGGAAAATTCCACAGCCGAAATCCAACCCTGATGAATGATTGTAGTTATGTAGTCCCCACTAGACACCTTGACTAACTTCACTGTTTTATTAGAGGTAGTAGCGAGATATTGACCATCAGGAGAAAATTTCACAGCCGAAACCCTATCCTGATGAGGAATAGTAGTAACGTAGTCACCACTAGACACCTTAACTAACTTCGCTGTTGTATCTTCAGAGCTAGTAGCCAGATATTGACCATCACAGGAAAATTTCACAGCCGAAATCCAACCCTGATGATTAATAGTAGTTATTTTTTCACCACTAGACACCTTGACTAACTTCACTGTTTTATCTTCAGAGCTAGTAGCGAGATATTGACCATCAGGAGAAAATTTCACATCAAAAACCCTATCCTGATGACCAATAGTGGTTATTTTTTCACCACTAGACACCTTGACTAACTTCACTGTATTATCCTCAGAGTGAGTAGCTAGATATTGACCCTCAGGGGAAAATTCCACACCTAAAACCCTATCCTGATGATGAATGGTGGTTATTTTTTCACCACTAGACACCTTGACTAACTTCACTGTATTATCCTCAGAGCCAGTAGCGAGATATTGACCATCAGGAGAAAATTTCACAGAGCAAATCCAAGCCTGATGACCAATGGTAGTTATTTTTTCACCACTAGACACCTTGACTAACTTCACTGTATGCTCATTAGAGCAAGTAGCCAGATATTGACCATCAGGGGAAAATTCCACATCCCGAACCCTATCTTGATGACGAATGGTGGTTATGTAGTCACCACTAGACACCTTGACTAACTTCACGGTATGATCATTAGAGCGAGTAGCCAGATATTGACCATCAGGGGAAAATTCCACATCCCGAACCCTATCTTGATGACGAATGGTGGTAATATAAACTTCTTCCTTGACAATTTTCAACAACAATTTTCTCATAATCGCCTCAATTTGCGGCTTATCTGGGGTAGTTGTTTCTTGGGATTCAATTTCTGCTGGTATCAATAACTCCAATGTTTTACCCAACTTCTCTAATTGATTTCTCACCACATAAAACTTGGCTTCATTCT
>NZ_JALKVM010000121.1:0-2885 GCF_057440575.1 Johannesbaptistia floridana | reverse complement strand
ACTACAGTAACTGTAGGGTGCGTTAGCGCCTAAAGCGCGTAACGCACCAAATTAAGTTAGGAGAAAAAGGTAATTTAATAAATTTACTTTAGATACTAGATACTAACGGTGCGTTACACTTCGTTAACGCACCCTACAGATAAGGGTGTGAAGTAACGCACCAAATTAAGTTATGAGAAAAAGGTAATTTAATAAATTTGCTTGAGATACTAGATACTAACGGTGCGTTACACTTCGTTAACGCACCCTACAGATAAGGGTGTGAAGTAACGCACCAAATTAAGTTATGAGAAAAAGGTAATTTAAAAAATTTGCTTGAGATGCTGGATAGTAACGGTGCGTTACACTTCGTTAACGCACCCTACAGTAACTGTAGGGTGCGTTAGCGCCTAAAGCGCGTAACGCACCAAATTAAGTTATGAGAAAAAGGTAATTTAATAAATTTGCTTGAGATACTAGATACTAACGGTGCGTTACACTTCGTTAACGCACCCTACAGATAAGGGTGTGAAGTAACGCACCAAATTAAGTTAAGAGAAAAAGGTAATTTAATAAATTTACTTTATATACTAGATAGTAACTACAGATAATGAAATTATTAGAAAAAATTAATATTCTTGAATCACAACAGTAAAGCTTCCCCAGTATTCCGATTTAGCAAAAGGTATATCATCATAAAGTTGATCTAACTCTCTTTGGATACTGTTTAAATCTTTTGCTTCCACTTTTATTTTACCTAACCAGTTGATTATATCTTCTTGTGTTGCTTTTCTCAGCCAATTTGACGTTGCTAACCAGGCTTGATTGATAGTGGTAGATGGGGTAGATAGGTATTGATAATAAAAGCGAATCATCATGATTGCCGTGGCTAAATCATCTACTCGTCGCAGACTACCAATAACATTACTAGCGCCTGCATAGATAAAACCGACACTGATACTGATATATTCATCTACTAGATTAGTGATTTGGGAAACACTAGTCTCACAGGCAGAGAGAATGATTAGTTTCCCTGCTTCTAGTTTGATGATACTCATAATTTCTTTGAGGGTAAGACATTTGTCTATGTTAGCTTTTCTACCATTTCTCAGATTGAGAGTGCGGGGTGTTTTATCTGTGGTTGTAGAATCACTCTCCCTGGTAGTTATTACACTAGCCGCTAAGGCGAGGGCAGAATCTAGAGGTGAAGTAGAGTTAAAGCCTCCGTGACAGGCAAAATGAATATAGTTACTCTGATTTAGATAAGCTAATGTTTCTGGTAGGGTAAGTTTGGGTTTGTTGGCTTCTTTGCGCACTAATACCTGTGGGGAGGTGAAATCTCTTTTAATCAGATTTACCTCTAAATCAGCAAAATTTAAATCTTCTGTGGGATTTTGCAGGGCAAAGAAAGTTTGATTTTGATTCTGGCGAGATGTATTTTTTTGCCGTAAACGTTGGAGAAGTTGACAACTAGGGGCGTAGGTGATTCCCTGAGAGAAGTAGTCTTGCCAGCAGGTATCATCGCCAAAGTCATAAACTACTTGGCGAGGCGATTGTATATTTAGGGGATGATTTTGATGATTTGTAGCTTTAAAACTTTCTTCCCTGCTCCCTACTCCCTGCTCCCTGCTCCCTGCTCCCTGCTCCCTGCTCCCTACTCCTTGCTCCCTGCTCCCTGCTCCCTGCTCCCTACTCTCTTGCTCCCCTACTCCCTTGGCTAAAGGTAGAGCGTGGAGGGGTAAGATATGTAAAAATAGATGGGGCACTAGGATTAATTGTTGGCATTGTTGAGGAATTAGGCTAAGAAGTTGCTTGAGATTGAGAGATTCTGATATTGCTGCTAGGGTTGAGGTGTTATGGTTTTCTAAATAGTTGTTTACAGAGGTTATTAGTTTTTCTCTGGTAGAGGTGTCGGCGTAGATGGCTTCTATCTGGTTATGGGTGATAACTAGGGTGTAGAAGCCATCACTGGTAATAAACCATTCGATTATCGCTACTTGGGGATTGATGAGGGCTTGAATTTCTTGGAGGGTAATAGTTTTTACTGTGGTTTTATTTAGGTAGTCTGTATCGCCAATTTCATCTAAGAGTTGCTGAATTTCTATTTTTATTTGTTGAATTTGTTGTTGTCTGTTGGCTTCTGAGTTGACAGGATTTATTGTTTTGGTGGTGCTTCTGCCGGATTGATTGTCAGGAATATCTGGGGAGGTGGCACTAGGAGTCATAGTCATTTTTAAGACTACTAAGCGGTTTTGTAAGTTTCTTAGTTGTTTTTTTTGCTCATCTGTGGCTCCTACAGGCATAATCTCAGCTTTGGTAAGGGCTTCTATGAGGTAACGGGATTTGCTACTTTCGATGGTGCTGATGGCTAAGTCTAATCTATTGGCTTGGATACAGACATTCACCATGTTTTCATAGATATCAAGGGCTCTTTCTATGGCTTGTTGCTGTTGTTGTGCTGTGATTACCCATTCTCTTACTTGGGTAACGGCTTCAATTCCTTTTTGGTAGGTGTCTATGGCTAGTTGCCAGTTTTTTTGCTGTATTGCTAGGTTTCCTAGGTTTCTGACTGTTTGTAAACAGTCTTCTGGTACTATTTCTGGTTTTCTGATTTCTAAGGCTAAGTTATAGGCATTGATTGCTGTTTCTAGATTCTCACCCCGGTCTCCTTTGATTCTTTCTAGGTAAGCAAGTCCCAGATTATTTTGGGTGGTAGCCCAATCTAAGGGTACAAGCTCCCGTTTGAATTCTAATAGGGCGTTTTGATAGGATTTAATCGCAGATTCTAGATTCTCACCCCGGTCTCCTTTGATTCTGTTTCTGTAAGCATTTCCCAGATTATTTTGGGTCATTGCCCAATCTAAGGGTACAAGCTCCCGTTTCCTTTCTAATAGGGCGTTTTGATA
>NZ_JALKVM010000120.1:0-20964 GCF_057440575.1 Johannesbaptistia floridana | reverse complement strand
AATGAACTTTTTCTGAGGTTAATTTAGTACATAAGTACTGGTGCAAGATATGAGTAATATGAAATAGAAAAATAAATGCTAAAAACGAGGTGATGACAAGCCACCTTGAGCCCCCCTTGGTAAGGGGGGTTGGGGGGATCTAACTGACGGGGTGACAACAAGCTTAAACCTGTTGGTAGGGTGTAGGGTGTAGGGAAATTTATTACCTGATTATTTAATTTAAATTACCATTTATGGTGTTTTCGGCTAGAAGCTGATAAGGGAGAATCGAAAATATGTTTGATTCTTATCCTAGCAGTATTGGGAACCGATGAACTAAAATACTTAGCGCTCATCTCCTCTATAGAGGTGAGCGTTATTCTTCTAATATAGTTAAAAAACAAAGGATAAAAAAAATGGGGATTCATGCCATCACAGGTGTAGCCGGCTTTATCGGTTCTCATCTAGCAGAAAGCTTATTAACTCAAGGAGAAAGAGTAATCGGTATTGATAACTTTAATGACTATTACGAACCAACAATTAAACGCGCTAATGCAGCTTTGTTAGCAAAATTTAGCACCTTTGAGTTGATTGAAGCTGATATTCAACAGGTAGATTGGTTAACACTGTTGCCCAAAGTAGAGTATATCTATCACCAAGCCGCCCAAGCAGGAGTAAGAGCCAGTTGGGGTCAAAGCTTCCGTAACTATACCGAGAGAAATATTAACGCTACCCAAGTGATTTTAGAAGCTGCTAAAGAAACAAATTCCCTTAAGCGCTTCGTCTATGCTTCTACTTCTTCCGTTTATGGAAATGCTGAAACTTTCCCTACCCCCGAAACAATTTCCCCTCAACCTGTATCTCCCTACGGGATTACCAAACTAGCCGCTGAGAGAATGTGCTGGTTGTATCATCAAAATTTTGGTGTACCTGTAACTGCCCTTCGTTATTTTACAGTGTATGGACCACGTCAACGACCTGATATGGCTTTTAATAAGTTTTTTCGAGCGGCGATAGCTAACCGCCCTATTGATATTTACGGCGATGGACAACAAACTCGGGATTTTACCTTTGTTAGTGATATTGTTTCATCTAACTTAGCGGCTGCTACAATTCCTGATGCTGTAGGAGAGGTTTTTAATATTGGTGGTGGTAGTCGTGTGGTTTTAGAAGAGGTTTTGAGTAAAATTGAAACTATCATTGGTAAACCAATTCAGAAAAATTATGTTAGTAGAGCTAGGGGCGACGCTCGTCATACTAGTGCTGATATTACCAAAGCTAAAAAGATTCTAGGTTATAATCCTCAAGTTAGCCTTGCAGAAGGTTTAACTTATGAATGGGAATGGATACAGCAATATTTAAAAGAGTAACTAATTTTGCTAAACCTGTAAAATAAACAAAATCTTAACACTCATCACTGCTTCAAGATTCATAACTCATATCAAGTTCGGGTGAATACTTATGATAAAAATGAGGTGAGGCAGGAGGCACCGAGGCAGGAGGCAGAAACTCAGATCTTGCATCTTTTCCAAAAGTTACTGGTGGTGGTTGAGTTTTGAAGTAATGAGTAATGAGTAATGAGTAAAAGAATTGATGTTAAACCTCTAGGAGACAAAGATTATAGGGAATTAACCATAAATAACATTTTTCCTTAAAAATTAGTACATAAGTTCTGGTGGAAGATATGAGCCGAGGGAAGGAAGAAGGTATGAAGGTCTAACTTTATCATAACTAATTAAACGGACATGATATCATAACTCATTACTCATAACTCATTACTTCAAAACTCAACCTCAACCAGTAACTTTTGGAAAAGATGCAAGATCTGAGTAAACGCTATAGATGTTTACAGTTATCATCAAAAACCCCCCGAAATTGCGGGGGGTTTGGGGAGATAATTTATCTAAATATGGTAAATACTACAAGCAGCACTGCTATATCTTTGTTAACCTTGATGTTAACCTTGATGATTCAGAGATAAAATCTTGAGCAGTAATCTCAGTAGGCATAACCGCTATTACTGTAGCTACATCTTCTCTACCAAACTCGATTAAAGTATTTCTTGTACCTCTTATTGAGTTAAAGGTCAAATCAGCAAATTCTAGACCAATAAATTTATCTACACCAGGAGTAAAGGTCTCAATTATATCCAACCCTTTGGTATTCTCTAAAGTATATATGTCTGTGCCATCACCACCATTGAGAATATCATTACCAGCACCTCCCTGGAGAGTATCATTACCATCACCACCTTCAAGTAAATCATCCCCAACAAAGCCACTGATAAAATCATTACCTGCGCCACCGATTAAAATTTCGGCATCATCACCACCTTCAAGGAAATCTCTGCCGTTACCACCGTAGAGGATGTTATTACCGGGACCACCTGTAATAATGTCATTGCCTTCTCCACCAATTAAGATATCATTCCCTTTGTTGCCAATGATTGTATCATCACCATCATTACCATCGATTAAATTATCGATGTTTTTGGCAAAGATTTTATCGTTAACATTACTTCCGATAATTGGAAATATTTCATTATCTACAATCGCGAGTATAGCAGTATCTTGATCACCAATACTAGCTCCGTTAGTGGGATTAGAAAGAGTGAGATTGACTCTTTCTGATGGTTCTACATCGCTATCATCAACAATGGGAATGTTTACGGGTTGACTAATCTCATCAGCGGTGAAGTTAACTACTACTGGGGTGCTATCATAGTCCTCAGGTGCCGTAGCTGTGCCATCACTAGGAGTAACAGTGACGTCTACAGGAACATCACTACTACCGTCTCTCACTAAGGTAATAGGAGGAGATAATATGGGAGTACCATCTTCTTTAACTACGTACAAAGGATTATCGAATTGAATAGAATTAAGCTCAAAAGCGCCAATATCCACCGTACCCACAAAACGTGAGGACCCTCTTTGGTCAGTAGTTAGAGTACTACCATTCAAATCTACAGCCAAGCTATCGTCTCCTGCATCAATTGCCGGACTATCAGGAACTAAAGCTAGGGTTTGAGTCGGGCCGCCGTTATCAGCTAAGGTAGTTTCAATAATGCCAGTAGCGTCATCAGCAATAATGTTATTGTTATTTTGACCAATGGTACCTATGATATTGGGGTCTGAATTAGCTATATTTCCAGCGATAATACTATTATTGATGTTATTTTCACCAGCAAATGAATAAATACCGCCGCCATAATCTGCCGTGTTACCAGATATTGTGGAATTTGTAATATTTGTTTGACTATGTGAACCAATACCACCGCCCAATCTAGCCCAGTTACCAAATATTGTGGAATTTGTAATGTTAAGGTCATCATTTGACCCAATACCGCCGCCTATCCTTTGAGCTGAGTTACCAGATATTGTGGAATTTGTAATATTTGTATACAATGAGCTAATACCGCCGCTATCTCTAGCCGTGTTACCAGATATTGTGGAATTTGTAACATTTGTAGATACTGTGGCTAGACTACCTCCGCCTGTACTAATAGCTAAGTTGCCAGATATTATTGAATTTATAATATTTAACGACTTCGATTCAATACCACCGCCAAATCTAGCCGTGTTACCAGATATTGTGGAATTTATAATAATTGCGTCGTCTGCCGAAATACCGCCGCCTCTAATACGAGCTGAGTTACCAGATATCGTAGAATTAATGACTAACACGTCTCCCACAGAAGAAATGGCACCTCCTGCGTCAACTACCTCAAATCCTCCTGTAAGAGTTAAGTTATCTATGGTAAAAGTACCTTGTTCTACGTCGAACAACTGAAAACTATTATTACCCTCAATAGTGATTCCATCAGTTAAACTTGACGCATCTATGATTAAATCGTCAGTCACTGTTATAGTATTACTCACCAAAGAAATGGTGTCATTATTGAGAGAAGAGTCAAATGTGATTGTATCTGGACCTGGTTCTATATTAGCTTGAGAGATGAAATATCGTAAACTGCCAATGCCTGAATCATTAAGATTAGTAACGGTAAATGTATTCATTGTCCTAGGAATTATTGATTAAACAACTTGCTCAATAATAACATCATGTTGACTTTTTCGTCAACATGATGAAGCTCTCTTCTCAATACTGCTCGGTTAAAGTTATCATCAAAAGCCCCCCTCTCCAGACTTTGGGGAGGTTTTTAACATTTCGGTAGGACGGGACAACTCACACCAAAGCATCTTTATCACTCATTTACTGGTGGGGGTTGAGTAATGAGTTTTAGCGATTAAATATCGTAAACTGCCAATGCCTGAATCATTAAGATTAGTAACGGTAAATGTATTCATTGTCCTAGCAATTATTGATTAAATAACTTGCTCAATAATAACAAGATGATTATTAGGTATTGTCAACGGTAGTGACAATAAATCTACCGGCACTATTTTTTTTAAAGAACTTAAATGAAACTGTTAGGATGATAAGGAGCAGATTTTTGTAGCATTTTATAACAAAAAGCCCTACAAAAACCCAGCCTAAAGTATTACCTTCGCGCTTCAATAGCTCTAGACAAATATTTCCATGCAGAATTATTTTTGTTTATAAGACAATACAATCCCCCAGGGTTAACAAGAATGAGATTGGCTATTTTTTTACAACAATTTCAAGTTTTCTAATTAAGTAATTTCACTTTTCCCCGATGTAAAAAGATAACCGGATTTGGTATCAGATGCGACCGTGCTATTTAAATAAATAAGTATATAACCAGAAAAGAGAGGAAGAGCGATCGCCTATCGAATTCCAGTCTAGGACAGTACAAGCTACATAACTACAAATAATTTGAGAAATTGCTATAGTAGGTAAAAAGATTGATTTTTCAGAGAATAAATTAATGGTCTTTTGTCTCAATCCTGCTTGTTCTGAACCTGATAATCCATCTGAGAATGATTACTGTCAAGGCTGTGGTTCTCTACTAGCTGCAAGTGCTCAAGAATATCTATTTCGTTCTCATTTTAAAATAGTGAAGCAGCTAGGAAAAGGCGGCTTTGGTATAACTTATTTATTTGAAGATACTGAATATTATAACCAACTGCGGGTACTCAAAAAGCTAATTATTCCCGATTCTAATCCAGAATTTATTAAAAAAACAAAAGAGCTATTTACTAGAGAAGCACAACAATTAAATAAACTAAACCATCATCAAATTCCTAAACTCTATGGCTATTTTGAATCAGATAATAGTTTATATTTAGTTCAAGAGTATATAAAAGGAAAAGATTTAGTTAAAGAGTTGCAAGAAGAAGGGCAATTTACAGAAGATAAAATTAAAGAGTTATTATTATCACTATTACCAGTTTTAGAGTACATTAAGAGTAAAAATATTATTCATAGAGATATTAAACCAGAAAATATCATGCGTCGTGAAAGTGACCAAGCTTTAGTATTAATTGATTTTGGAGCAGCACGAGTTGAACTAGCTACAGAAACCAATAATTTAACTGCAATTTATACTCCTGGTTATGCAGCGCCGGAACATATTAGGGGAAGACCGACTTATGCTAGTGACATTTACAGCTTGGGTGCAACCTGTGTCCGCTTACTTACTGGCTGTCTGAATACGTCTCAATCAAAAGCAAAAGATCCTATTTATGACGATTATCATAATCAATGGTGTTGGACAGAATATCTAGAAAAACAAGGTAAAAAAAGTAGTCCTCAATTGACTTTTATTCTTCAAAGAATGTTAGCAAATACATTAGCTGAACGTTATCAGAATGCAACGGAAATCAGACAGGAATTAGAGGTTAATAATAGTAATTCACCAGATATTTCTAAAACGGTAATGATTAATTATTCAGAGGTGAGTGAACCAAAGATTTCAGGAAAAGTCCTTGGTATCATCGCTGGAAGTTTAATAATTGTTATGGCGGCTATTATTCCCAAAATCACTAGTTTTGTCGAAGTAGAAGAAACTACATCTACAGTTAATAGAAATCTAGATTTTCCTGAAGATGTTAATAGATATCAAAATGAAGACTTATTATTAGTAATTACTAAAGATGGTAATAATTATATTTATGAAAGTACAAACTTTAAAACAGGTGAGTTTATGCAACTAAAACAGTCTGTATGCGAAGCTGATGCAAGTTTAGAAGAGTTAATATGCACTTGGAATAAACAGGGATATCAGTATACAGTGTTATACAATTTAAATCAGCCTCAAGAAATTCGCTCTTTAGTTAAATCGGTGTCAGGAGATGTGATTAATGAGGGGATTTTAAATTACACAGACACTGTACCACTTTTTTGATTATTACAACCTAACTTTAGAGTAGTCTTGTTATAACTTTGCATATTAATTAAAGATAATGACCATAAATTTAAACTCTCAACCAACTTTTGAAGAACAACTTAATCAAGCTAAGCTAACACGTCCGATGTGGTTACTATGGCTATTATCGGCTGGATTAATTGCTTTAGATGGGTTTGATTTTTTTATAGTTGGTGTAGCTATACCGTTTATTGAGAGAGATTTTGGGGTAGGGGCTGGGGCAACAGGATTATTGGCAACGGCAGCGATCGCCGGTTCTTTAATAGGTGCTTTAACTTTAGGAGCAATTACCGATAGAGTAGGAAGACAAGAGATGCTCTTAGTAGATATTATCTTGTTTTTAGTGGCCTCTATCGGTTCTGCTTTAGCTTGGAATTTAGAATCTTTGATTATCTTTCGTTTTCTGGTGGGGGTAGCGATTGGTGCTGACTATCCCATTAGTGTTTCCTATATTACTGAGAATGTGCCGGAGCGTCTGCGGGGGGTAATGGTAATTGGATCCTTTACTTTTCAAGCGGTAGGGGCTTTGTTTGGTGCTGTGGTGGGTATTGTGGTAATCTGGGCTTTTACTCAAGCCTCTGTTGATTTAGATTTGGTAGTTAACTATGCGTGGCGAGTAATGTTTGGGGTAGGCTTAGTCTTTGCTATTGGTGTAGCGGTTTTACGTTTTCAGTTTCTCTTAGAAAGTCCCAGTTATTACATAGCTAAAGGAAAGTATGAAGAAGCTTCAGAAGCCGCTTCAATTTTACTAGCTAAACCCATAGTAATCACCTCAGAAACAGATCCCCTAAGTTTAGAACCTCAATTAGACTATAGTGCTCTATTTAGTAGTAAATATGTGCGTCAAACTTGGCTCGCTTCAATCCCTTGGTTTTTACAGGATATTGCTACTTATGGAATTGGTATTTTTACGCCAATTATTATTTCTACCTTAGCTTTTGCCAGGGAAACTAATTTTATGGCTAAGGCGATGAATGGGGCTTTTGGGGCTGCTGTGGTGGATTTATTTTTGATTTTAGGATTTTTACTGGCGATCGCTCTCGTTGACCGTTGGGGACGTATTCCTTTACAAATTACTGGTTTTGTAGGTATGGCTTTGGGGCTAACTATTTTAGCCCTTGCTGGAGATCCCGAGGTTAGTAGTGGTGCAAACTTAGGACTAGTTTTCACTGGTTTTATTATTTTCAACCTCTTGATGAATGCGGGACCAAATGCCACCACTTTCTTACTATCGGGAGAGATTTTCCCCACATCTATTCGTGCCAGTGGTGCTGGTTTAGCGGCTGCTGCGGCTAAAACTGGCGCTATCGTAGGAACTTATGGTCTACCGATTTTACAATCATCTCTAGATCTTACGACTGTGTTGTTAATTTTCTCAGGAGTGTGTCTTTTAGGGGCAATTACTACTTATATTTTTCGACCTATTTAAACTACTAATTCTTCAAAGATTAGAATTATTTGTTAATAATTGCTCTAATTCTGTAAATATATCTGTTTCTTCTGAGTTTTCGCCGTTTATTTTTTCTAGAGAATTTTGAATTTCTTTTAACCTTACTTTTGCTTCATTAACTCCTGACTGCCAGGGTTGAAGAATTTCTTCGTAGCTTTCTACTTTAGATTGTAGTCTAACTGCATTTGTTTGTAAGACCTGCCAATTATCTAATTCTTGTTCTAATTCATTTTCTCTAGTTTTATTAGCTAAACTTTGTTGGTCGATTATTTCTCTTACTTTAGTAAGATTATTACCCAAGAGTTGAACTTCTGACTCTAATTTTTCCTGTTCTTCTTTTAAGTTATTATTTTGAGCATCTAGTAGCAGAATAATGGGTTCATAACCTTGCCGATGTTCTAAAGCTTCTTTGTATTGAGCGATTGTTTCTTTTTTTTGATTAATATTACGTATTTGCCCTTCTAAAGTTTCTTCGAGCATTGTACATTGTTCTTCTTTATATTTTACTTGCTGTTGTATTTCTTCTTTTTCTGAGTCTGCAACTGTTTCTAGTTGTTGTTCTATTTCTTTAACTTCTTTGTGTTTGATGTCTAGTTCTTCTTGCTGTTCATCTATGAGCATAGTCCATCTTGCTACTTCTTGTTCAAGATTTTCTATAGATTGACTTAATTCTTCTAAAGAAATATTTTCTAGAATTGCTGGATCTATTTTATGTTGATATTGCTGTTGCTCTTTTTTTCTGGCATCACTTACTAATAAATTATTTACATTAGCTTTTAATTTTGCTGTGGTTTGCAGATTTACAGTAATCCTACTCAATCTTTCTTGTTTACTTTCTAGTTGACTTTGTTGCTTTTCTAGTTCTATTTTGGCTTCTTCTAGATTTTTTTGATTAGATAAAAATTGTTTTTGACGGTCTTTAAGCTTGCTTATTTGTTTTTCCGCTTCATTTTTTCTTAACTCAGCTTCTTCGCGACCTTTTTCGAGATTGTTCCATTCTAACTCTAAGTGTTCAGATTGGGCTTCAATTCCTTGATATACGAGAGCTATTTTCTCTGTTATGGAGTCTGTTCCTTGGAAAGTATTTTTTAGGTTACCTATCAACTCTTGAAGTTTTTGAAAACTTTCTTCGGCTAAAATTTGACTGTTTTCTAGTTCTTGATGATTTTTTTGGCTATGTTCTTCAAGTTTTTGCCATTCTTCCGTCATTTCCTGACGTTTTTGCTCTATATCTGCCAGCTCTTCTTCTTTTAGCTGAATTTCCTGTTCTCTTAATTCTAATTCTTCTCTTCGTTCACTAATTTGTTGACTCTGGTAAGATAGAGAGTCTTTCCAAGTGTTAATTTTTTCTTGTTCTTCTTGAGTTTTTTCTAATACCCGTGAATAATATTGTAGTATGTTGACTATTCGTGCTGCACCGAGTTCAGGATTTCCCTTAATTTGGCGTTTGCTATCAAGCCTAACAAAGACTAGAGCCCCTTCTCCTACCTGGTTCATTTTTTCGGTAGAAATAAGTTCTTCACTAGCTAATGTATTCCACGTTCTGTCTTCTCGTTCAAAAGCAAGCAGCTTTAATTCGGTTCTCCAGCCGCTCACTAATCCCCTGGTTTGTTTTGTAATCTCTGCTATATAGAGCACCTTGATAATCCCTTTGATATCTCTTGTGCTGAAATGTTGTCTGCTATACTTTTATTTACTAAATATTACAATAGTAAATTACGAGTATTTTTGACTAAAACTATTATATCAAAATTATCCTATTGTTAAAACACTAAGTTAAGATTTTAAAATTATACAAGAGTAATAATCAAGTTTTATGCAACTAGTTGACTGGCTAATTATCTTAGTTTACATGGTATCTACTATGATTGTAGGTTTATATTTAGGACGTATTGGTTCTAGAAGCCTGGAAAATTTTTTTGTTTCTGGAAGATCGCTACCTTGGTGGTTAGCTGGTACTAGTATGGCCGCGACCACATTTTCTGTAGACACACCACTATTTATTACTGGTGTGGTAGCAGCGCGAGGAATTGCGGGTAACTGGATTTGGTGGAGTTTTGCCTTCAGTCACATTTTGATGATCTATATTTTTGCGCGAATGTGGCGACGTTCGGAAGTAATTACTGATGCAGAATTAACAGAAATTCGCTACGGAGGTAGGTTAGCTTCAATACTTAGGGCTACTAAAGCTTTTATCTTTGCTGTACCCATAAATTGTATTGGTATTGGTTACGCTATGTTAGCAATGGTTAAAGTAGTAAATGCCTTGGGATTATGGCAAAGCTTAGGGATTGAATTAGGTGACAATTTGAAGCTTCCAACCGTAGTAGGAGTAAGTATTTTAGTCTTGATTTATGCAGGATTTTCTGGTCTTTGGGGGAGTAGTAATTCCTTTTTACCAATGCCTCGTCCTGGATTAGATGATTCTGATCATTTCTAATCTTTCTTACTCGTCTGGCATACCCATTTCCAGAGAGGATGAGAGGGTCCTTTGTTGAGAATTGCCCTGGCTTGTTTTTCTAAACGTCTTTTTTCTTCCGGTGCGAGACCTCCTGCTAGGATATTTTTGCTTTGCCAAACTAAGACGGCGGTGGTAACTCCCAGACAAAAAGAGATACAGAGGGTAGACAGGGGATTATAGTGAAATGCGTAACGTAAAGCAGTCCAGGTAAAGTAATCTTGTAATATGGCGAGATATTCCCGTAAGCCCCATATTCCCCAAGAACCTAATATGATCCAGCTAAGAATTACAAACAACCATCTTCCGTATAGGTTTAATGTATATAATTTTTCTACGTATTTTTTTAAAGAAGGATCTACATGTTTCATCTGTACTTTGGAGGAGAATTAATTTTTGGTTAAGATCGATTGTAAATTAAGCTTATCTAAACTATGAATAACAGTCAAAACTGGTATATTATCCCTAACCAAAAAGGAGAGTGTGAGATTATCCAAGTAGAAGATGAGAAGAAGCAAATTATGGGAACACAATATTGGGGACCATTTGCTTCTCAACAGGAGGCGATCGCTAGTCGTGTTGGACTTATTCGAGCTGGCAAGTGTAAGCCTTTTGTCTAATATATACATACTACTCCCTGTCTATATTAGAGAATCTTTATCGAGCAGTATTGGGTAGCCGCTATAGTATATAGATAGTGAATTTTTAATAATTATCCACTATCTTTTTTACTGATGTGATTATTGGGATTGTGCTGAGGTTATTGTTTGTTGCAGAACTTCTACCGCTTTAGAAAACTGAGGGTCACTCAAACTACCTATTTTAGTGCGATCCTGCTGTAAGGTTTTACGCTCTTCATCGGTCATTTCGTAGATTACATCTGGTTCGATTCCTTCTTTGTTGATATCTCTGCCGTCAGGGGTTAGATATTTAGCAATAGTTACTGCTAAGCCGGAGCCATCTCCTAGACCTCTTACGGATTGAACGAGACCTTTACCGAAGGTTTGAGTCCCTACTAAAACTGCGCGTTTGTGGTCTTGAAGTGCTCCTGCGAGGATTTCACTAGCACTAGCGGATCCACCATCTACTAAGACTACTAGGGGTTTATCCGTTAGAGCTGTATTATTAGCATTGTGTACTTCTAATTCCCCGATACGGTCTACTGTGGAGACAATTTTTCCTGAGTTGTACCACATTCTCGCAATATCCACACTAGCGATTAATAATCCACCGGGATTAGATCGCAAATCAAGAATATAACCAGTGATGTCTTCTTCACCTAATTCTTTGATAGCGTCTTTCATTTCCCCAGAAGCTTGGGCGCTAAATTGAGTTAGACGGATATAACCCACTTTACCCATATCAGTTTCTACGACTCCAGCTTTCACTGGATGAATTTGGATACTAGCTCGTTTTAGAGGGTAGTCAATTTCTTGTTCTCCTCTTTTTATTGTCAGGATAACCGTGGTGCCTTCTTTTCCACGGATAAGATCTACAGCATCATTAAGTTCCATCCCTTCGGTACTTTTACCATCAATTTTGACAATGATATCTTTAGCTAAAATACCTGCTTCAAAAGCTGGAGTATCTTCTATGGGAGAAACTACAATTAGTTGATCTTTTTCTTCATCTTTTGAGATTTGAATTCCTACACCTGTTAACTCTCCAGAGGTATCAACTTTCATGTTGTTGAATTCTTCTGGATTCATAAAGCGTGTGTAGGGGTCTTCTAATGTTTCAAGCATTTCTTTGATAGCAGTGTAAGCTTGTTCTTTAGAAGCATAATCCCGTTCTAAATATTCTGTACGAACTGCACGCCAATCTACTTGGTTAAAGGTTGCGTCTACATACTGACGGTTGACAATTTGCCAAACTTCGTCTACTAATTCTTTAGGACTTTCCCGAAAAAAGGCTTGAGTTTGAGATAACCGAATCCCTGCTCCGGTGAGAGCGATACTGGTCAAAACAAAGGCGGTAGTACCGACAATAAGCCCCCGTTTTTTAGTAACCATAAGCTATTTTCTTTATTTGAGCAATATATACTAATTCTATCTTAACTCAAGATCGATTAAAGCACACGGTATCCAATATCTCTTCGATAATACTTGTGGTCAAAATTAATATATTCGACGGCTTGATAGGCTTTGGCGATCGCCCCTGAAAAGTTTTCATCAGTAGTAGTCACTCCTAACACTCTCCCTCCTGTGGTTACTAATTTACCATCTTGGTATTTAGTTCCCGCTTGAAATAGGATTGCCCCTATTGTTTCTATTGCTTCTATTCCTGATATTTCCATTCCTTGGGGATATTTGCCGGGATAACCAGAAGCTGCCATTACCACACATACTGATGTTTTTGATTCCCATTCAATTGGGGGCATTTCTCCTAGTTTTTGGGTAGCACAGGCTAAAAGTAGTTCATCCAGGGGAGTTATCAGTAGGGGTAAAATTGCTTGGGTTTCAGGATCTCCGAAGCGACAGTTAAATTCTAAAACTTTTATTTCTTGGTTGGGTGTAATCATCAACCCTGCGTAAATCACCCCACGGTAGTCAATCTTAGCTTTTTGTAGAGCTGTTAATATTGGATTTAGTACTTGTTGATTAATTTTTTCTGTTAACTCTGGGGTAACTATTGGTGTTGGTGCATAAGCACCCATTCCTCCGGTATTATTCCCTGTATCTCCTTCGCCAATACGTTTATGGTCTTGTGCTGCTACTAGGGGGCGAATCGTTATGCCGTCTGTGAGAGCTAAAACTGATACTTCTTCACCTACTAAGCATTCTTCTATAACTACTTGGCTGTGATTTTGTTGAAATAACTCTTCTACTGCCTGGTTAGCTTCTTGTCGGGTTGTTGCTACAGTTACTCCTTTTCCTGCGGCTAAACCGTCGGCTTTGACCACAATTGGTATTTTTTGAGTCTTTAAATAGGATTTAGCGTCTCTTAGATTCGTAAAAGTTACTCCCTCTGCTGTGGGAATCCCTGCTTGTTTCATCAAGGCTTTTGACCAGGATTTACTCGCTTCTAGTTGAGCCCCTAATTTACTAGGGCCAAAAATTTTAGCTGTTGTGTGCTGGTTGAGATAGTTAGTTATACCTAGAGCTAGAGGTATTTCTGGTCCTACTACCACTAAGGCGATGTTTTCCTGATTAACTACTGCGGCTATTTTACTAAACTCATCTACTGCTATTTCTAAATTTTGGCAGTTTTGCAGAGTAGCTGTGCCCCCATTGCCTGGTGTACATATTACTTTTTCAACGTTTTTTGATTGTAGTAGTTTCCAAGCGAGGGCGTGTTCTCTTCCTCCGTTACCAACAACTAAAATTTTCACAAGACAACCTCACAGATAGAGTATAGCTTTAATTTTAGCTAAGCGAGGGACATCTGTACACCTCTAGCTGGTGCTAGGGTAACACCTCGACGTTGAGGTGTTTCTGCTTGTTCATCTGCTAAGTTTAGTTGATAATTAGCGACGATAGTGGCGATCGCTAAGCGCATTTCGTATTGTGCTAATGCTTCTCCTATACAACGACGCACTCCTCCTCCAAAGGGTAAAAATTCGTAGGGTGTAAATTGTCGCTCTAAAAAGCGTTCTGGACGAAACTGAGTATGATTAGGATAAATATCTTCTCTTTGGTGAGTCAGATAGATACAACCCATAACCACCATACCTGGTGTCAGTTGATACCCTATTAGTTCGATTGGTTCTTCTACTTGTCGAGGGAATGTTAACATGGCTACTGGGTGTATGCGTAGAGTTTCTTGACAAACTGCTGTCAGATAGGGGGAACGAAATAAGTCTAGGGGTTGAGGATTGTTCCCTAATTGGGTTAATTCTGCTAGAAGTTTTTCTTTTACGGTAGGGAGACGGTGTATCCAATATAATGCCCAAGACATGGCTGTAGCTGTGGTTTCATGTCCGGCAAATAACAGTGTCATCAACTCATCTCTCAGTTCTTTGTCGGTCATTTTTTCCCCTTGTTCATCTTCTGCTTTTAAGAGTAGAGAGAGAATATCTGTGCGATCGCTCTGGGGGTTGGCACGACGTTCGGCGATTTCTTCATATATTAAACTATCTATTTGGTTTCTTTGGGCTACAAATTTACCCCAAGGACTCCATGATCCCCAATCTTGTTGTAATTTCGGGAAGAATAGTAGGCTAGATGCTAGGGGTGAAGAAAAGCGATCGCTTACTTTTGTCAGTAACTGTTTCAGTTTACTATACCGTTCTCCTTGGCTTAGTCCGAACACTGCTTGAATTATTACTTCTAGAGAAATAGCTTGAGTTATATTTCGTGCTTTCCAGACTTCTTTTGGTGATAGTTGTTGCATTTGTTTATGGGTAATATCTACGATTAGTTCCCCATAGTTTTTCATTCTATCTCCATGAAAAGAAGGCATTACTAATTGACGTCTTTTTTTATGGTCTTTTCCTTCTAACATGATTACGGAAAAATCACCAATCAGAGGGGCTAATATCCGGTTTAAATTACCCGGCGCACTTAACTTACTGCGATCTTTCGTTAGGATTTTTTCTATTGCTTCAGGATGGCTAGTTAGTACTATTGTGTCTCCAAAACCAATACCTTTAGCAATGAACATATCTGGATATTGTGCTTCTTTGGTTTCTAAATATTCGGTAGGATTTAGTACCCACTGTAGGGCGTGTCTTCCTAAAGATTTTTTTGGTCCTTGTAGTTGTCTCATTTTATCTTTTAATCTTAGGTCTTTTTTTTCAATGTTAACTTATGTTAATTTGTCTTTGATTCCCAGATTTAATATATTTTTTTTGAAAATTACTACAAATATTGCCAAGTTTACCCATGAAAATATTATTAGGCTTAATATGGAAGAGAATTAACTTATTGGCGATCGCTTTCCCCCTATTTTCTATTTTTATTGTAAAAACTATTGTATTTTATAATTTTAACTTATATAATTAAAGTTATTAATCTAATCTATTCAGTTATTTTATGTAGCATGAAATAACTGCATATTTCAAAAAAGAAGTAAGCTTAATGGCACAGATAGCGTAGATCGCTAAATCATGTTCCAAAAAGCTTAGATTAAGATGGAGCATACCTGCCCAAATTGTTAATTTAGTTCAAAATTGGAGATGAGATCACATCAAAAAGTTAATACTTTGGTAATAACTCAAGTTGATAGTAATCATAAGTTTCATCCAAGTATGATGTTTTTAGTAAGAATGTAGGTGTAAGAGTTAATTTACACTCCTACTTCTGTAAAAATTTTAGCCGTTACTGGGAAAATTCTCGATTTGAGCATAACCAGTGAACAACAGGTATTTTCCCTGAGTTTCTAGACGATTAAGACGCATAATCACCCCATCTAGATTAAAGCGATCAAGATCTACCATTTCATTCAAAATTTCTCCCAATATTTCCGTCAAGGCGGCGGAAGTATCTCGTAAATCTTCAGGAATATCTGATTCTTCAAATTTTATATTATTGAATTGAACTTTACGTCGCTTAGCCACAGCGAGGGTACAAGTCAGGCTAATAGGAATAACTTTTTCACCACCCAAATCAGCTTTAGCAAAAAGTTTAACTTGATTATTAGGACGTAATTCTAAAGAAACATCGCTGAATGAGACTGGGTTGCCTCCAGATAAATCAGTTAACTTTTCCAGAGAGAGGTTTTCCAAGCGTTTTCTGACTAATTTAGCTTTAAAAGCTTCATTAATATCAGCTTCTGACAATTTTACTGAAGCTATGGCTTGGGTTGGTTGTTTCAAAGATATCTTACCCTTGAGAACTGAACTAAAATCTAGAGAAACTGAATTTGTTTCAAAAGACATTTCCTCGGTACGAAAATCTCGACGAATTACCAAACCACGTCCGTTCATTTTAAAGCTATCAATGCTCCCCTGTAATAACTTACTTGAGGGTTGACAGCGAACTTCTACCTCTACTGATTCACTTTTAGTAAAGAGGTGGCGAATGGTATTGCCAGCAACTGTATTAAGAAGATTTTCTCCCCAATCTGTACCCTGTTGATTATTTGAACCAATAAAGCCACCAAACATATTTATATACATCTACTAAGTTAGTATCTTTTTTTCTTTGTAACAAAATATTAACAAATCAGCAAATCAAATTTACCCAATCTTTGATAATTAGGTTAATTTGATTAGGGATTTCGTCATGAGGACAATGACCTGCCTCTAGGTAATGTTCGCTCAAATTGGGATAATATTGGCGAAATTTTGCCCCTCTAACTCTACTATCCATCCAAGGGTCTTTTTCTCCCCACAACATCAGTAGAGGGCATTTTAACTGCTTGAGAAGTACATCGTTTTTTTCGCCTCGGGAATTTTTAAATACCGAAGCGAAAACTTGAGGGGCACCGCGATCGCAAGAAGGCAAATATATATCTTCTACAAGCTTATCAGTAACAGCGCTTTGATCCCAATATACTTTTTGTAGAGTTTTTCTAATTACTCGTGGTCTTCTCAAGTATTGAAAAAGTAAATAACTTCCCCAAGGCTGTAGTAATACAGAACGAATCGAGTTATTCAGCCAATCTTTGAATAAATTAGGTTTTTTATCAGACCCTTCACCATCTGCTTGAGTTTCTGTAAATGGTCCGGCGGGATTAACCAAAATCAGACCAACAGAGGAATTGGGACGTTGAGAAGCGACACACAAACTGGTGTAACCCCCCAGGGAATTGCCTGCCAAAACCACAGGTTGACCAATGACTTCAGTAATAAAATCATCAAGTTGATCTCGCCATAAATCGCCACTATATTCAATATTGGGTTTAGCTGAACGTCCAAAACCTAACAAATCTATAGCCCAAACAGAAAAATTTTCTTTTAACTGAGCTATATTTTTGCTCCAATGTTCTGTAGAAGCGCCAAAGCCATGAACTAATAACAATGGAGGGCGATTATTTTGAGATTCTCCTGCTTGTACGTAATAGATTGAGTAACCTCGCCATTGCCAGTAACTACCTGGCGTTGACTTGTTTACGGAAACTGCTTTCATGGTTCTTGTAAACTTTTATTAAGTAAACTCGACTCTTATATTCTATCGCTAAAACTAAAAAGCGCACTATTTTAGTTCTCAAGTTGCACATTTTCCAGGGAAGTTTTTTACTTTCGATGTTCGTTAAGAAGAAAATTAGGGAACGCTTATTATAGACACAACTTTCGATTATTCAAACAAAAAGTTAGTCTATGAATTTCTCAAAAAAACCTAGTTACCCGTGGTCGCAACTAACAAAAAAATGAACAGTTCAAACCAAAGACTATTTACTAGTTTCCATAACTTACTCACACCGGAATCAGAAAATGAACAGTTGAATATGCTTCATAAGCTGGATTTAATGGTACCAGATGCCGTTTTTATTTTTGAAGAAGCCACTCAAATGGGAGCTCGTTTTCTAGACATACCGATTTGTTTTTTAGCCTTAAATTTAGGAAATCATCTCTGGTTAAAATCAGCTTTAGGTTTATGGAAACTAGGAGTTATGAATCATTTAGCTGAGGGGCGTAAAATGGATCGTGATGATTCTTTTTGTGCTGATGTTATTGACAGTCGTAGTATGTTGATGATTGAAGACACTTTTACTAATGAACTATATACGCATATATCTCTAGTAAGGGACTATGGAATTCGTTCTTATTTGGGTATTCCTTTGATTACCACAACAGGTAATTGTTTAGGGACATTAGCTGTAATGGATTTAATTCCCCATAAATTTAGCATCAAAGACCAAGAGTTTCTGGCTTTAACTGCTCGTTGGTGTATAAGAGAGTTAGAAAGCAGATACTATTGTAATAAGTTAAATCAAGATAAACAACTAGATTTTGTGGCCTATGATTCTAATTGTTCTGCTCAAAATCTAGTTAAAGATTGTCAAGTAGAATTGTCTATTCAACTTGGGCATCAAATTAGTGCCCCCCTAACTAATATTATTGGTATGTCTAAAGTGTTGAGTGATCAAACTTACGGCATTGTTAATGAGCGACAGGCAAAATATTTAGAGATTATTTACCAAAGTGGACAACAAATATCCTCGGTGTTGGAAAATATTAATCATATTAAATTCCAGGATCAATTTTTTGAAGAAATTAATTTAACTTCTACAGATCCAAGAATTATTGTTCAACAGGTTATTAGTAGTTTAAAGAGCTTCAATTGTGAGTTGCAATTCGTCGATAATCTGGAAAAAAAATCTTATCTTTTAGATAAAAACAAAATAAATCAAACTCTTTACTATTTAGCTATGAGTTTATTAGAGAATTCAACGAATAAAGAGCTAAAATTTCAAATCAATTACCAGAATAGTCATATTGAAATATGCTTACAAGTTCCTAATTTACCAAAAAAATTACCTAAATTACTAGAAGATAATTGGCAATTATTTCAAGAAAAATTTGGTAAAAATAATGGTTTAGATGAACAGATATTTCTTAAAAGTGATAGAATATCCAGCATTATTAGCAGGATTAAAAAAACTGATACTGATTATATTGAATTAATTTATTTGTTTCTAGGTTGTTATTTGGCCGACTTACAACAGGGTAAAGTTATTTTCCAAACTTTTAAAAATTCTGGTTGTCAGTACATATTAAAGCTACCGCAACTTCTACAGTAAACCTGAGACTACGCAAGTACAAAAAAGAAGTCATCAAAGCAGTACAAGAAAAAACCAAGGAACCTCAGACCAACAGTTAACTCAGACCAAAGCATCTTTACCTCAGATCTTGCATCTTTATCACTCATTTACTGGTTGTGGTTGAGTAATGAGTAATGAGTGAGGAAGTAATGAGTAAGAGAATTGATGTTAAACCTCTAGGATACAAAGATTATAGAGAATTAACCATAAAGAACATTTTTCCTTAAAAATTAGTACATAAGTTCTGGTGGAAGATATGAGTTTACCCAAAGTTACTGGTTGTGTTTGAGTAATGAGTTTTGAAGTAATGAGTTTTGAAGTAAGAAGTCTTGAAGTCTTGAAGTAACAAGCAAGAAGTTTTGAAGTAATGAGTAAAAGAATTGGTGTTAAACCCCTAGGAGACAAAGATTATAGAGAATTAACCATAAAGAACATTTTTCCTGAAAAATTAGTACATAAGTTCTGGTGGAAGATATGAGGTTAATGATGAGATGAGATGACTGTCTGGACCTGAAAAATGCTATAGATAAATAAAATTGTAATTCTTATCTCCACGACTCTAAGGCGTGGGTTTTTCAGAGGGAGGTTTTTTATGAGTTTTGTCAGGCATGATTGGGTCAATAACAGCATAGTATATAGCCTAGTAGGAAGCTTAGCAAACTGGAGAGAGGCTTCTTGGCTTTTACGATGGTCTCAGGTTTTGGCCGTATGTTTATTAGCCTTAGTTTTGGGATTAGCTCCTTTTGTAACAACTAGTTTAATTGGTGTATTATTAATAGCATTGGGAATGTTTTGGTTACTCTTGACGGTGTCTGATACTGAAAGAGTTTCCAGTGGAATTATCGATAAACTAGCATTAGTTTATTGGTCTATAGCTACTATATCCACAGCTTTTTCTCCAGTTAAGACTCTAGCTTTAGATGGATGGATTAAACTAACTCTATACTTACTTATGTTTGCTTTGTCTGCAAGAGTATTACGTTTTCCGAAAGCAATGGAATGGCTAATTACCATTTTTCTACAGGTATCTTTGATAGTTAGTGTATATGGAGTAAGACAACAGATTTTTGGAGTAAAACAGTTAGCGACTTGGAACGATCCCAATTCACCGTTAGCAAACGATACTCGGGTTTATAGTTATTTGGAAAATCCTAATCTTTTAGCAGGCTACTTGTTACCAGCGATCGCCCTAAGTTTAGCGGCAGTTTTTATCTGGCGTGCTTGGTTACCTAAAATTCTAGCTATAGTTATTTTTATAGTTAATTCTGCTTGTCTTGTGTATACTGATAGCCGTGGCGGTTGGTTAGCAATGGTTGGACTTTTGGCAGTTTTTGGAATTCTTAGCTACTTTTGGTTTTATAAAAAAATACCAGCTTGGTGTAGGTTATGGATCCCAATAGTCGTGGTAGGAGTTATCTCCCTAGGAATGTTAGTAACTTTTTGGCAAGTAGAAACAGTTCGTTTGCGCATTTTGAGTATTTTTGCCGGGAGAGAAGATAGTAGTAATAACTTTCGCCTTCAAGTATGGGCTTCAGTATTAAAGATGATTGGCGATTATCCCATACTAGGAATAGGTCCAGGAGGTAAAGCTTTTCAGGCTATTTATCCCTTGTATATGCACCCCAATTACTCCTCTTTGGGGGCATACTCTATTTACCTAGAGACTACCGTAGAAACAGGTTTAATTGGTATTAGCTGCTTTCTTGCCTTGATTGGAGTAACTATATCTCGGGGCATTTTCCATTATTCACGCTTACGCCGTCTTGAAAATAATAGAGGTTTTTGGGTAATTGGGGCGATCGCTGGAATTATCGGACTACTTATCCAAGGTGGTTTTGATATCATTTGGTATCGTCCCCAAGTTAATACCCTTTGGTGGTTTTTAGTAGCAATTATTGCTAGTTTAGATTTCCAATCATCTCCAAAATCAAGAAACTCTTAACTCATATCAAAGCACCAGTACTCATGTACTAAATTAACCTCAGAAAAAGTTCATTTCTCTTTCGCCGAAGATTTTGCACTCGGTCAACCAATTTTTAAGCGTTGAGCATGAATTCTTTAACTCATTACTTCAAAACTCCTTACTTCAAAACTCCAAAACTCCAAAACTTCAAGACTTCTTACTTCTTACTTCTTACTTCT
>NZ_JALKVM010000119.1:0-2907 GCF_057440575.1 Johannesbaptistia floridana | reverse complement strand
AACGAAAATGGTAAATTTAGAGTCCGGCACGTCACGTAGCCGGGCCGTTGGCTACCATTTAATAATCCAAAATGAATGAAGAAAGACGATCAATCTAAAGATAAGCAACAAAAAGAAAAAGTTGATTCAGCTAAATCTTCCAGTGTAAGTAATGCTAATTCAGGAAATACTCAGCATAGATTAATAAAGTTATTTAATCGGATGAATTCAGTTTTCCGAGAATTTAAGCCGACTATCGAAGTGTTAGGAATTTTAACTGGAATTTTCATTTTGGTTTTAACTTATTGGAGTACTTTAATATCTAGAGAGTTATTAGGGATAACCATCCAGCAAGAGATTAATAAGGCAATGCCAATCTGGGACTTCAAGATAATTGAGGAAGAAAACAAAATTAAAATTATTCCCTTCCAAGACGATATAAAAATTCAAATAGCTAAAGCTTACTTACCTAAAACTATAATGGGTAAAGATACAGATTGGGAGTTTACTCCTCCAGATCATAATTTTTATTATTCGATGTTGAAATTCAATTTAGAGCAATATGTAATTCAAAATATGATGCATGAAAACGAAACTATTACTATTTCAAAAAACAATTTACTTCCCTTTGGTATAGAGGTTGACTATATTCAATATGGAACAACTAGAAAAGTTTATGGAATTTTTCTCTTTCAATTTTCATTGATTAGAAACGATGAGGGACCATCAGTAACGATAGATCAGATTTTGTTTCAAGAGTATGTGAATAAGAATGAGCTGAAAAAAACTGTGGATAGACTGACAACTGAAATAATACAAAAAGGAGAAAAACGGTAGCCAACACAGTGCAGCCGACAATACTCCGCTGCGCTGCGTACTGCGGCTGCACGTTCCCGTTGTGCCTCATTAATCAAACAAAATGAATAGATTGATAACCGTCTTAATGTTAACTTTAATGTTTTCTTGTAATGAAGAGAACAAAGAATTAAAAGTCCAAGATAAGGACATGACGAAAAATCAGATTGATTCAATTCTTTCCGAGTTTAAGTTTAAATATGAATCACCTATTATTATTGATAGTTCAAACCAAATTATTCTGCCTATATCAACAACTCTAATAAATCCAAGAAGAACTTTTAGTGAAGATAAATATTCATCAATGGAGTTTCCTAGATATTGGAATATTCTTTTTTACGATCGGTTAACTGAAGAAACAAAATTACTGACTGATAAGAAGATCAGAATATCGCAGATTCATATTGAGAGAAATAAAAGGAGCGATAATTATAAAGGTTTAGGGGACTATATTCTTTATGAGATTTGCGAATTTGATTTTAATAACGACAATAAACTCAATGATAAAGACCCTGAATACTTATTTGTATCCAAAATGAATGGTGATAGTTTAATTAGGATTTCCCCAAAAAATGAATATTTAGAGCATTTCGAGGTTGTTCCTAATTCAAAACAAATCCTAATTAAAACTTTACGGGACAAGAACCGTGATTTAAAATTTGATAGAGAAGATGAGTCAATTTGGTATATAGCCGAGTTACTTGAATCTAACTGGAAGTTGAAAGAAGTAGTCGATTCAATTGAGAGAAAAAGAATTGAAAAACTGTATTTTGAACAATGGTTAAATTAAAATGAATAATCAACGAGGCACAACACGGTGCAGACGGCAATACTCCGCTACGCTGCGTACTGCGTCTGCACAACCCGTTACCCCTCATTTAAAAAAGCAATTGAATTTGGATTTGATAAAAAACAAAAAAGGCGTTTTTTTATTCTTTACTTCTTTAATTGGAAGTGTATTAAATTCACAAGATTTAAATCTTGCAAATTTCGATTACTCATGTAAAGGAATCATATTAGAAACTGAGTTTGAAGTTGAAAAATTTGATGACGAAGAATACATGACGAGTTTCGTTGAGAAATTTTTTGATCTGCAATCTTGTGGTTTAGATTCAATAGATATCCAGATAATATTTCTAAAACCAGTTTTCGGAAGTTTCCTGCTTTCATTGTCCGGTACACATAAAGATAAGATCAAGATAATAGATATAATCAGAGAGCTAGATAACCTCAATCCGAATGAGTACACTGAAATCAGAAATATATTGGTGGCTAGGAATAAATTGTATTCAAGTATCGTGGATAATAAAAAATGGAAGGAACATAAAGAATTGCTAAATCAGTTGGGAGTCCATGAAAATGATATTAATGAAATACAGATTCTAGTAATAGAAGAAACGAGAAAAGGAATAACGTACAAGGAATTATTAGAAGAATTTACTGAAAATAGTATAGGTAGCGAAGATAAATACTCGAATATTTATTCTAAAGTATTGCGAGATTTATCCATAAACGAGATAGATGAATTAAAGCAAAACACTAATAAGCCTATATTGATTTATTTTCGCAACGATAGAAGCATCAATTGTGAAAAACTAGAGGAAAATGTATTAGCGAAAAGAGAGGTATCGGAAACAATAATGCAAAATTTTGTTTTCGTAGAGTTAAACGTAAGCAATAATACTGTTGTACCAGAAGCCGAACAAAAGATCTCTGGAAAACAAAAGATAAGAACTATTGGTCAACGAAACCTACACTTTCAAATTAATGAATTTGGAAATAATTCACATCCTTTAATAGCTAAATTGAATAGGAAAGGAGAACTTGAATCAATGGTGGGATATGTAAATCTGGGAATATTTTTGGATTTTTTGAGGGAATAAAAACGAGGGGTAACAATGGCTACATGCCATGCCGGTAAAAATCTTCGAGAGGGAAAATGAGATTGAACAGCCGCTGCGCTAGCATTTGTGAAATGGAACGAAAATGGTAAATTTAGAATCCGGCACGGCACGTAGCCGGGCCGTTGGGCACAATTAGCAAGAAAAATCAAGAACTACAAAATCAAATAGC
>NZ_JALKVM010000118.1:0-20965 GCF_057440575.1 Johannesbaptistia floridana | reverse complement strand
CTTTTGCAAGCCCCCACTATAATCGGTACTCCGATGATCGTGGTGGGATGTTGACAGAGATTCAAAGCCAAAATCAGCAATACCTAAATAGCTTATACCTTCTGGATGAATAGCAAAACGACAAGGTAAAATAATTAAACCTTGTTGATAAGCTTTGCGGAGTAATTGACCATAAACAGGATCTTGGCGATCGCCAGAACTAAAACTAGTACAATCACCACGATTAATAAAATAAAGCATTACCGCCTTCGCCTCCGGTAACAAACTAGTCAACTCTTCTATATGTTTTTGACCTCTGGTACTTACTGTATCAGGAAATAGAGCCTTTGTACCTTGGGAAAGGGTAGCACTTTTTACTTCTATATAAATAGGTCTTGCTCCCCCTGTTAGCATAAAGTCTATACGACTATGTTTTTGTTGTCCAATTTTTACTTCTGAGTAAATTTGTTGATATTTACCCAGTTGAGGAAAAAGATGCTTTTCTAGTGCTAATTTAACTACACGATTGGGTAAATTAGTATTAACTCCCACCCAAGTTGGCTTAGTATCATGAACTTGGATCATTTCCCAAGTGTAAGCTAATTTTCTTTTAGGGTTATTACTGGGAGAAACTTGTACTAAACTACCTGGTTTGCATACTCCCGTCATTTTACCTGTATTGGGACAATGGGCAACAATTATTTCCTGGGATTCTAACTCAATTTCTGCCAAAAAGCGTTTATAGCGTCTGAGTAAAATACCTGGAATTAGAGGGGGATAGCGATAAATTAGGTTTGTAGTCACTAGCACAGGTTGAGGATTAATCAGTTATCACTTTACATTTAATTGAAAGAGCTTCATTTTAAAAAGGGATAGAAGTTAATCTATCCCTTTAATTCTATTTTACCATCAATCGCTACTTTCTGCGATCGCTTTTAGTCTTTGCAATTGTGCCTGCATATCTTGTTTCGTCAAGTTAGCGGCAAAAACATCAAAACCAAAACTCACCAGAGGATTAGGAATATTAAATTCAAAGCGATTGATGAGATTAGTGCCAGTTTGGGTTGGTTGACATTCCCAGCGATCGCATCCTTGGAAAAAACCGTCAAATTCCCAAACAATCAAACCTGTTTCTCTAGCTACCACCTTACTTTCTAGAGTTGGTTGCCAGCCTGGAATTTTGATAATAAAACGACTACGACTTCCTAATTGAGTACTCCATGCTCCCACTGGTTTACATACTAACATGGGATTTAACCAACGGTGCATCATTACTTGATCTGTTATACAGTAATCTACCCTGTTGAGATCGCAGTTAATTTCGATTGATTGTGTAAGTATACGAGACATAAGTTTATTAATTATTCTAGAAATAAATGAATAGTTAATTTAATAAATATTAACAATTCCTCTATTTAACTTGTTGTATTAGTCTTTATGATAGGGAAACCAAAAAGCATGACTTATAAATCCATCTATAGATTTATGCAATAAATTAAAAACTATGCTATAGCTGAGTGTAAGTATTTAAAAACTAAAACAATCACTAGTAAAAATTTTGTAAAACTATTATCATTCAGATTAAAGATTAACTAGAAGAGGAAAACTGTTGATCAATGAACCCAAATATATACAGTAGCTTATTTTTAGCTCAATTTGATTGGAACCAGACAAATGACTTTTTCAATCAAGGAATAGGTCAAGATATCTTAAACATTATCAAAGCCGTAGTAATTCTGGTAATTGGCTGGATAGTCGCGCTTATTGTGAAAAGTATAGTTACCGGCTTACTAAAAAAGACAAACGTTGATAACAAGATAGCTTCCTGGGTAACTGGGGGTGGACAAGAGGCCAGAAATTTTCCTATAGAAGAATGGATAGGAAATATTGCTTTCTGGATTGTGATGCTTTTTGCCGTGATTGCGGTATTAAATTCTCTAGAATTAGAGGCAGTATCTACTCCTCTCAATAGCTTATTAGACCAAATTGCTCGTTTTGTTCCCCAAATTGCTGGTGCTGCTTTGCTACTAGCATTAGCTTGGTTATTAGCAACTATAGCAAAACTGATTGTGAGCAATGGTTTAAGAGCAATGCGTTTAGATGAACGTATTGGGGAACAATTCCAAGATGATGAAGTAGAAGGTAGAGCCCAAACAGCTACAACTACTACAGAAACTACCCAGTCAAATCAGTTAAATATCAGCAACACTATTGGTGATGCTGTTTACTGGTTTATCTTCCTGCTGTTTTTACCAGCAATTTTGAGTACTCTAAAATTAGAAGGAACTCTAGGACCAGTACAAGAACTCCTCAACAATATTTTGGGAGTTGTACCAAAAATCTTTGGTGCGTTTCTAATTGCTGCGGCAGGTTGGTTTATTGCTCAAATTGTGCGCAAAATAGTAACTAAGCTGTTAGCAGCTAGTGGAATTAACCGTATTGGCGCTAATTTTGGTTTATCTACAACCCCAGGAGGTCGTAGTTTATCTTGGATTATTGGTACAGTCGTCTATGTGATTATTTTAATCCCCACAGCAATTGAGGCTTTAAACACCCTAGATATCGAGTCTATATCTCAGCCGGGGACACAAATGCTGCAAGATGTCTTGACTATAATTCCCAAGATTTTTGCCGCCTCTGTTGTTCTCATCTTGGCTTATGTAGTAGCTAAGTTCGTAGGCGATTTTATTACAGACATCTTAACTGAGATTGGTTTTAATAATATCTTTCAATGGTTAGGAATCTCTAGACTCACCAGAACGGCTTCTACTCCTGACCCCGAAGTAAGGTCTGATACTACTGTAGTAGGAGCTACAGGAACAGTTCAAGATTCTCAACCTGGAAAAGCAGCACGTCTACGTCAACGGACTCCATCAGAATTAGTTGGTATTATTGTCGGTGTGGCAATTATGCTAATTGCTAGTTTAACGGCAGTAGACATCTTAGGTATAGAAGCATTAAAGACTGTAGTGGGGATTATTCTTTTCTTAGCAGGTCAAATATTACTAGCTTTAATAATCTTAGCGATTGGTCTTTATATATCTAATCTTGCTTTTAACTTCATTATTAGTTCTGGTATTCGTCAAAGCAGAGTTTTAGCACAAAGCGCCAGAGTTGCTATACTTGTGCTAACTGTGACCATGGCTTTACAAGAATTAGGCATAGCTGCTTCTATTGTTAACCTAGCTTTTGGTTTACTTCTAGGCGGAGTAGCTGTGGCAATTGCCCTTGCCTTTGGTTTAGGTGGCAGAGAAGTTGCTGGTGAACAACTACGTGAATGGTTAAATTCTTTTAAAAATCAGTAGTTTATTAAATAAATAATTTTATACAAGGGGGCGATGTTTTGTCCCCCTTTTTTTTGGTTCAATTGTAGGTTGGGTTGAGGTAACGAAACCCAACAATCTAACTTGTTGTCTCCGACTGGTTGCTACCTGACACCTAAAAGGCAAGTTGGTAACTTAACTAATAAATTGATAACCTTGATAGAAAATAAGACTAATCATCCAAGCCACAAATAGGGGAATAACTACAGAAATAACAGTAAAGCGTAGGGAACGAGATTCACCCCAAATCGTCGCTAGAGTAGTTAAACAGGGGATATATAGTAAACTAAATAAACAGTAACTAAATCCTTGGGCAAAAGTTAAAGATTCACTGAGTTTTACCCCTAAGGCATCTTCACTCAAACCATAAATTACTGTTAAAGCAGCGATTTGCACTTCCTTCGCCACAAAGCCAAAGATGAGAGAAACACTAAGTAGAGGGTTAATCCCCAAAGGCTGCATGAGAGGAGCAAAAATTTGACCAATTTTACCAGCAAAAGTATCTAAGCCTTCACTACCAAGGGGAAAAGTAGTTAAAAACCAAATCGAAGTTGTCCCAATCACCATAAACATTAATAGTCGGCTGACAAACTGTTTCATTTCTCCCCAAACTCTCAGGAAAACTTGTTTGAGGGTGGGAAAACGATAAGGAGGTAATTCTAAAATAAAAGGTTCTCCTCCCTGAAAAAATTTGTTACGACTAAAAATAGCTGCTATCACCAAAGCTGTGGCAAAACTAATCACATATAGCAGAAATAGAGCGATCGCTCCTTGAGTTTTGGGTAAAACTGCTGCTAAAATAAACACAAATACCTGTAAACGTGCTGAACATAGAGAAAAGGGAATTATTAACATTGTCAGCAAACGTACTGCCCGACTCCGCATCACTCTAGTACCCATGATTGCTGGCACATTACAGCCAAATCCCATCATTTGTAAAACAAAACCCCGACCATCTAACCCCAATTTTCCCATTAATCCATCCATGAGGTAGGCGGCGCGAGACAGATAGCCACTATCTTCTAATATGGACATCATTACAAAAAATATAGCCACCAAAGGTAAAAAAGAAACCAAGGCGGCAAATCCTGCCCAAATCCCATTAATCAATAAATCTTGTAATAAGAGTGGTAAAAAAGATACTATTGGTTCTACTATAGTACTTTGTAACCATCCAGTTATAGCATCTACTGGGTCTGCCGAAGGAATACCAATACTCCAAATTACCCAAAAAATCAGGAACATCGAGAGAAAAAATAGGGGTAGACCCCAAATTGGGTGTAAGAGAATAGCATCAATACGATTAGTAAAAGTTACCGATTTAATCGAAGGCATCTTGACGGCATTAGCTAAGATTGTTTCTATATCTCTCTCTTCTATGGGGGTATTAGCTAAACTAGTCGATACGTCTTCTATTTGATATGCTTCTACATGCTTATCTAGAGACTTGGTAATTTCTATTCTAGCCCTAGCGCAACCTGTACCCTGTTTCGCACTAATTGGATAAACAGGCATTTCTAGGCGTTTACTTAATTCTGTGGCGTCAAATTTAACACCATAACGTCTAGCTTCATCAGCCATATTTAGGAGTAAAATGGCGGGTAATCCTAAAGCTTTAATCTGCAATGGCATTTTGATTTGTCTATCTATTTGAGAAGCGTTGACAATTACTAAAACAAGATTAATAGCATAGTTTTCTAAAAATTTTTTTACTACTTTTTCATCATCGCTAAAACCATTGAGGTCATAGATACCTGGTAAATCTACAAACTCTACTTTTTCTTCCCCCAACTTCACTACTGCTGTAGCTAAATCTACTGTTAATCCCGGCCAATTGGCTACTCCTGCGTTAGCTTTGGTGATATGATTAAAAAAAGTAGATTTACCAGTGTTTGGTTGTCCAATCAGCGCTATCCGTTTTTTTACATCCCGGTGGTTAGTAATTACACTGGGTGAATGGCAATGAGTCATGTAGAATTACTCCCTAGTTATCCTTATGTAAACTTATGTAAAATTGTGAACCCTACTCTTATCCTAACTTTTACCTTTTGCCTAGGGCTACAACTTTAATTAGTTGGGCTTCGCGGCGGCGAATCGCAATTTCTGTAGTACTTCCTACCCGTACTTGCAGAGGACCTCCCCAAGCCGCTGAACGAATTACACACACAGGCTTATTAGCAGTAAATCCCATGGCTTCTATACGAGTTTTCAAGCCTGCTTCGATTACTCCTTTGTCTGTTTCTATGGTGTTGACAAGGGCAACTTCTCCGGGGTTTAAATCATTAAGAGTCATATAAATTTAAGGGCGATCGCTTTTTATTTATGATAGTGCATTTATGATTTAGAAGGAATCAGAAGCAATTTCTTTTTTGAGCTTAACTTTGCAATCTCTACGTAATCTACGATAACATAAATACTATAAGCAAAATACTAACCCAAACTCATGGAAAGCGATAGCCAATCAAGTCACTTATCTTTAGATGTATCGACTCAACTTCCCCACCTGCACACCTACCCTGTGTGGTGTTGTGGATGGTAGGTAAAGATAAAAAAATCTTTAAGTTGCTCTCTTCTCTCTTCTCTAGACTATAATTAAGAATGCGCGAATGCGCGAATGTATAGCAGTACAAAAAATGGTGTTTTACACATAGACTTGAGTGAAAGGAGACACCAAATCAGGAAACAGAAAAATGTCCTAATATTAAGGCGTGAAGCTATATTTATTATTAATAAAAAAGATAATAATATTTAACAATTATTTGACAAATAATTGTTAAATATTAAATAAAAAAATAAATTATCTTGTTTTTTATGTTAAAATTATTTCAATTTTAATTGAGAAGTAAAAAATGAAAATCAGCACTAGAAATAGTTTTAAAGGAACAGTAAAAAAAATAGTCATGGGTGCAGTGACTGCTGAGGTGACTTTAGAAATTGCCTCGGGAGTAGAAATAGTATCAGTTATTACTAAATCTTCAGCAGAAGAATTAGGATTAGCTGAAGGTAAAGAAGCTTATGCTTTAGTAAAATCAACAGAGGTGATGGTAGCTGTAGATTAATTAATCTAGAAAAAAACTTTTTTTGACAATCTTCAGAAAAATTACCAAAATTATCATAAGATGAAAATTTTATTAGTTGAAGATGATCTTCGGATTACTAAAGCGATCGCAGAAGCCTTAACTGATATGTATTATACAGTAGAAGTAGCGGGAGATGGCCAATTAGGATTAAACTTTGCTCTCACGGGTAATTTTGATTTAATTATTTTGGATTTGATGTTACCTAAGCTTAATGGAATCGATGTTTGTCGTCAACTTCGACAACAGGGAATCAGTACACCAATATTGATATTAACAGCAAGAGATACAAGTAATGATAAGGTTTTAGGGCTAGATGTGGGGGCTGATGATTATGTGGTCAAGCCTTTTGATTTACCGGAATTACTAGCCCGTATTCGAGCTTTGTTAAGGCGTAACACAGTTTCTCATTCTTCAATTTTAGAATGGGAAAAACTTACTCTTGATTTAAATCAATGTCAAGTAGCTTATAATGATACTCCTATCCTTTTGACTCCAAAAGAATATGGTATCTTAGAATTATTTATGCGCAATGGCAGTTGGATATTAAGCCGTCGTGTTATTTTAGAGAAAGTTTGGGCTTTTGAAGATGTGCCTGGTGAAGAAACCGTTAAAGTACATTTAAGAAGTCTGCGGCAAAAGCTTAAAACGGCGGGAGCCCCTTCTAACTTTATTGAAAACATTTATGGTTTGGGATATCGACTCAACCCGAGTTTATAATCAGCACTTAATCAAAATACGTAATAAACTGATGCTATGTTACTTGCTCGTAACTAGTATGATTCTGGGAACCTTTTCAGTAACAGTTTATTTAATAGTAGCGCGAGATCGTCACCATCAATTTAATACCCACTTACGTCAATTAGCTAATACATCTGCAACAAGTTTAGATCTGATTCAACACGAATATCACGAATTGCTCACGGAAGAAAAATATTCAGATTATGTGCCCCTTCAAGAAAACGGCAGACCAATATCCCTGACTCTGTTTCAACTTTTAGGGAAATATGAAAACGATTCGGTCTTTGATTTAGTAGCAAATCCCCTCACTCTGGAAAATCAAGGAGTTGAATGGTTTAATAACAATCGTCAACTCTTGGTAAAGCAAGGAAGTGTTTTCTCTTCCGCAAGATTACCAGAAAAGATAGACTCAGAAGGGATGTGGAAGCAAGAGGGGGTTATCAGGATTTTTATTTTACCTGTTTACAAGGTTTCGTCTCGGCAAAAACCTTTTTTAGTTGGCTATGTGCGGGTTGCTGAATCAACGACTAATTTAGATTTAGAATTACGTCAATTGCAAAGAAGACTTTTTTTAGGTGTAATCATAGTATCTGGTTTAGTAACCTTCGGTGGCTTCTGGTTAACCCGTGAGTCTTTAAAGCCTGTTTTGGGAAGCTTTGAACAACTCAAGCAATTCACCACTGATGCTGCTCACGAGTTACGAAACCCCCTAACAGCTATTCGGGCTTCAATTGCAGTAATGCAAAGCCATCCTGAACGTATTCATCCCTCTGATACTGAAAAATTACAAGCGATCGCCAGTTCTTCTGAGCAAATGAGTCAATTAGTAGACGATTTATTGTTGTTGACGCGGATGGATCGAAAGGTTCTCAAAGAGCTAGTTTGGAGAGATATTGCTTTAGATGAACTGTTAGAAGAATTAGTATACTTGTATGGCGATCGCGCTGAGGAAGCCCAAATTGCTCTTAAATACCAATTCACCCCTAATCTAGAAGTAAAGGGCGATGCAGTTCAACTAGAACGCTTATTTGCTAATTTATTAACTAATGCTCTACAATACACTCCTAGTGGAGGTACTATCACTGTTTCTCTTCAGCGCTTAGGTTCACAAGCTCTCATAAATGTTGAAGATACTGGTATCGGTATTGCTCCTGATCAATTATCCCATATCTTTGATCGCTTTTGGCGAGCTGACAAAGCTCGTAGTTACCATACAGGAGGCACTGGATTGGGGCTGAGTATTGTTAAAGCTGTTGCTCAAGCCCACGGTGGCGATATTACTGTGCAGAGTCAGATCGGTTCTGGAAGCTGTTTTACAGTTATCTTACCTTTGGATTGAATATTTTTGATTCTTCTTTCCTAGTTCTTTACTTTTTGGTATTTATTATTGGGACTGTAATAACTAATAGTAAATAATCTAATTATGAAGTCTAAAGCTGTTGCATTATTTCTAAGTCTTAGCCTGGCAACTACTCTAGTTGCCTGTGATGGTGGTACTACCTATGAAGGTGGTGAAGAAGGCGGTACCGAACCTACGCCTATGGATGAAGGTGGTGAAGAAGGGGGTACCGAACCTACGCCTATGGATGAAGGTGGTGAAGAAGGGGGTACCGAAACTACGCCTATGGATGAAGGTGGTGAAGAAGGCGGTACCGAAACTACGCCTATGGATGAAGGTGGTGAAGAAGGGGGTACCGAACCTACGCCTATGGATGAAGGTGGTGAAGAAGGCGGTACCGAAACTACGCCTATGGATGAAGGTGGTGAAGAAGGCGGCTAGTCTCAAGCATTCTCTCACACTTATATAGCAGTATAAAAAACGGTGTTTGACATTTTCAAGTGGTGAACCCAATACTAGCCTAACCTCACATCTTCCACCAGTACTTATGTACCAAATTATTGTGGTCAAAAGTTCATTTCTCTTTCGCCGAAGATTGCATCAGGAGAACAAAAATACTGAATACGCCTTTTTGGTCAACCAATTTTTAAGGGCGATCGCATTAATTCTTTAACTCATTACTCCTTACTTCAAGACTTCAAGACTTCAAAACTTCAAAACTTCAAAACTCAACCACCACCAGTAGCTTTTGCTAAAGGTAGAAGATCTGAGCTAACTATTCCCTGTTCCGGTGTTCCCGTATCAAGTAGTGCTATATCTTTTACTAAAATATGGCGAGAAAACCTCGCGCTTGATGCTATTCTTGAGCATCAACTTTTGGAAAAGGTGCAAGATCTGTTTGTTTAACTCTACACTTATTTTATCCCTATGATTACATGTATTGATCAGGTTATAAGTCCTGAAAATCTTGATAAAATTTACCAACTACTCGAAAATGGTGAGTTTATCGATGGCAAACTCACGGCTGGAACTTTTGCTAAACAAGTCAAAAATAATGATCAACTCAAAAATGGCAGCAATACAACTCAATCTATAAGAGTAATCATCAAACAAGCACTCCAGAATAATACTCTTTTTCAGGCGATCGCTCGTCCTAAAGTAATTCGTCCACCAATTTTGAGTCGCTATAGCGTGGGTATGGCTTATGGTTGGCACGCTGACAACGCTGTTATGGGAAACAATAAAGAGAATCTCAATCGTTCAGATATCTCTTTAACTATATTTTTGAGCGATCCAGACAGCTATCAAGGCGGTGAATTAGTAATTGATACGGGTTTAGGGGAACAGACTTTTAAGTTATCCGCAGGTTCCATGGTTGTCTATCCCTCTACTTTTCTTCATCGTGTTGAGGAGGTAACAGAGGGGGAGCGATTAGCCGCAGTTACCTGGGTTCAAAGTCTGGTACGAGAGACTCATCATCGCGAAATTTTATTCGATCTCGATACGGTGAGACGTTCTATTTTTGAGAAATACGGTAAAACCGTTGAGTTTGATTTACTATCTAAAACCCACGCCAATTTACTCCGGCAATGGGTAGAAATCTAAGAAAAACTATGGTGTAAGAACATGAACATGATTAATTTCCGCAAGTTACATCGTAAAATTGCTCCCATTTTGTTTCTTCCTCTATTTTTAACTGCTTTAACAGGAATTGCTTATCGTCTTGGGAGAAGTTGGTTCGGCATTAATGATGGCGTTGCTAGTTTCTTTATGACTATTCATGAGGGTCGATATCTCGGTCGAGGGTTAGTTCCTTTTTATGTGTTGCTAGTAGGCTTAGGTTTACTAGGATTGATTGTTACTGGTTTAACTATGATCAAACGTAAAGTTGCTAAAAATCAACCTCGAAAGGATCAACGCTGGGTACATCGCATTCTAGCTTTGATAGCTTTTCTGCCTCTACTAATAAGTGCGGCTACAGGAATAGCCTATCGTTTAGGTAACACCTGGTTTGGTATATCAAGGGAACTAGCATCAATATTAATGACTCTTCACCAAGGTTCTTATTTAGGTCCAATCTTTAGACCTATATACGTGTTGCTTGTAGGTGTAGGACTACTTGGTTTACTAGTTACGGGTATTCGGATGACAAGAATCTTCTCTAGAAAAACACCAAGCATTTAGAATACGGGAATGTATAACGCTACGGACAGGTAACCTCTCTTGTTGCACATTTTTAAACCTTTATATAGTAGGGGCGCAAGGCTTGCGCCCTTCTGGTGCTAAAGGGGCTGATTTTGACATTATCACTCTTTTGAGCAATTTGTCCTCTCCTTCTCAAGAAATTCCCTAAAGGTCGTACAACCCAACAGATAATAGTTGGAGATAAGTTAGATTGTTGGGTTTCGTGACCTCAACCCAACCTACTAGCTAAGATCTTGCAAAGGTATACCAATTTTTAAGCGTTGAGCATTAATTCTTTAACTCATTACTTCAAAACTCATTACTCCTTACTCATTACTTAACCACCACAAATAACTTTGGGTAAAGATGCAAGATCTGAGCTAAAGGTCGTACAACCCAACAGATAATAGTTGGAGATAAGTTAGATTGTTGGGTTTCGTGACCTCAACCCAACCTACTAGCTAAAAGGATTTTTTCTTCAGATATTGTCAAACACCTTTGTGGAAGTACCGGAAAAAATGCTCCCGAATCCAAAAGGCTAACTCTTCTTCTGAAAGCTTGCTTGCCGCGAGCGCAATCCAAATTTGATATTTTTCTTCATTAGACGCCTGAATATCATAGCCGTTGAGTTTGAGAAAAGTCCGCATCACCACATAAGCTGTTCTCTTATTTCCATCCACAAAAGGGTGATTCTTGACAATCCCATAAGCGTAAGCTGCTGCCAAAAAAGCAACATCAGGAGGCGATTGAGAATAAGCCAGAAAGTTTTTAGGTCGGTAGAGTGCGCTTTGTAACAACCCCTTGTCTCGAATTCCTTCTAATCCTCCATGCTCCGCCAGTTGACGGCGATGAATGGCCAGAACAACCTCATCTGCTATCCAAATTAGCTCCTTCACATACCTAGGTCGCTAACTTTCTCAAAATATTGCGGTCTTCACGCATCACTTCTTCGGCGACTTCCATTTGCTTGACAAATTCGGGGTCATAGGGAGTAAGCTCAAAGCCATTGGGCGTTTCCAAAACGTAGAGAGTATCTCCTTTACTGATGCGAAGCTTTTCCATTAACTCTTTCGGAAAAATCACCCCCGCAGAGTTCCCTACCGTAGTAACTTTTAACGTGATCATCGGTTTTTTGACTAACTGGTTATAACAAATAATATAACATTGACTAAGGTCTATCTACAACCTTACTAAGTAGGATGTAGGGATAAAAACATAAAGATACGCGCGAAAACCGGATTTGATATTAAAAACGACCTATCTATTTAGATAGGTCGTTCATGTTATCCAGATGTAACTAACAATAACTAATCAATGAGAGTAAAAGACTTAACCTCCAAAATAGGACCAATCATGGCCATACTCATCACATCATCTCTAATTACCCCTTCTACACTACATTTAGTACCAGAATTGAGTAATTCAGAGGGAGGATTAGTTAACTCATAGGTCTCCCCTGCATCGCTAACTAAAGCCCAAGTACCCACACCGATATCTTTGTGAGTAACTGTGCCCTTTACTTGGATACTCATGCTATTTGTTCCTCATCTTTACTCGCAAGATAAGCTAAGCCGAAACATAATAGGGCATTAGCTATCAAGAAATAGGGAGAAATAGACCCTAAACCCCAGACTTGTGGAGAAACTACAGCATTTACTGCTAAACAGGAAGCCATCCCGATACTAGTACCGACGGCAAACCATTTACCAGTTTTATTTCCTGATAGTAAAGCAATCAGTAAAAAGGGTATTAACACACTGGCAAAGATAGGATTCAAACTCGTAGTCCCCTGTACTGCGTTACCTAGTTCAGCGATGGAACTACCCATAAGTCTGAAAGGCCACTGGGGTAAATCAAAGATATAGAAGCCTTTGAAGATAAATAGACCGGAACTTCCCATAATTAGACCATTAGTCAATGACCAACTCCAACCGAAGGGGAAGTAGTAGCGTAATAACAAGGCGAGTAAATAGGAACCCAAAACCATGGCTAATTTTGGTAGTAAAGCCACGGCACCTCCATCAATCCAGAAACGAGGATTGAGATAACCATTATCTCTTAACCAACGGAAAAAGTCACGGAAACTAACTTTTCCACGCATGGCTATAGAAACTGCGTTACCTGCGTCTAATTGACCTGCGCCATAGTGATTGAGGGGGTCTTCTTCTATTTTTAGAGCGGATTCTTTTAAAACTGATAACACCTCTGCGGGTTCTTCTACTCCTACAGCTTTAATCATTGCTGCTACACCAGCTACGTGGGGTGCCGCCATACTAGTGCCTTGGAAACCTGCAAATATTGCTTGACCAGTACGAGGATCGATGGTGTTTTGGATAACTTTACTACCAGCACCGCCTCCAGGAGCAGAAATATCTACACCAGCACCATAGTTAGAGTATTCAGCTTTGTTACCGCCTCCATCTAAGGCAGAAACGCTGATTACTTTGGGATACCGCGCGGGATAAGATGAGGCATTTTCGTTGGAGTTACCAGCCGCGGCAATAATTACTACTCCTTTTTCGTAGGCATAGTCTATGGCTTCTTCCATTAATTGGCTGCTACCGCCGCCACCTAAACTCATGTTGATCACATTAGCGCCATTATCTGCGGCAAAACGAATTCCTTCGGCAATATCAGCGATTGTTCCACCACCACTTGCACCGAGAACTTTGATGGGCATAATTTTGGCTTCGTAGGCAACACCAGCTACCCCATAGTTATTATTGGTTGATTGAGCGATGGTACCAGCTACATGTGTACCATGTCCTACATCGTCAGCGGCATCGGTGCGATCGTTAACAAAGTCATAACCTGGTACAAATTTGGTCTGTTTAAAATCTGGTACTTGGCTGACTCCAGTATCAATCACTGCTACAGTTACACCAGCGCCTTTGGTTTCATCCCAGGCTTTTTCTACGTTTATGCTTCTCAAATTCCACTGTTTACTGTAATCTGGGTCATTGGGCGCCATTAAGGCACTATAAACATAGTTGGGTTCGATGTATTCTGTGAATTTTTTCAAGGGTGAATGGCGCAATTCCTTGAGGAGTTTTTCTTCTCCTTCGATAACGTAAATATGATCATCTACGCTAAATACACTGTTTAAGCTTAGATCTCGGTCGTATTTAGAGGAGATCGCGTTGATTTCTTCTCTAATATCTACTTTTGCTAAATCTTCGCGAAAATCTAGTACAATAGAGTTGTACTCACCTTCTGTTGCTAGTCCTGAAAACTGGGACAGTGCTAGACATATCCCGACTACAAACAAGGCGATTAATAATAATCTTTTCATTGGCAGTTACTTCTCTTGCTAACTCCTATATTAGTACTAGCATAACCTATACTACTCAAAAAGTTTGGAGTCTTCTTCTCAGGCTATCTGAAAATCCTCAAGAAAACAAAAATACAGCTAAAATTCCTAATAATCCGGCAAAAACAAGATAGTAGATCGTAGGAAACAAAAGTTTACGAATCAGTAGCCCTTCTCTCCCGATGAGACCAACTGTTGCTTCAGCAGCTACAATATTAGAGACACAAATCATATTGCCAGCCGAGGCGCCAACACATTGCAAGGCCACAATAATCACTGTTGATACTTGGATTTGAATAGCTACTCCAAACTGAAATAGCGAAAACATCAAATTGCTAACGGTTACGCTTCCTGCCACAAAAGAACCAATCATCCCCACGAAAGGAGCAAAAAAGGGCCAAGTTTGACCAGTTATAGCTACCATACCATCTGCTAAAGTTAGAGGCATACTAGATAGTCCAGAATTATTGACTCCCGAGTTAATAAATACTCTAGCCATCAATACCGCAGCCCCCAATGCTAAAGCGGTTTGTTGTAATGTTGGTATAGCTTGGCCAATTGCTCTTTGCAGACTGCTAACCTTCATCTGATGTATAAAAAAGGTAATAATTACCACAACAATAAACACTGTTGAGGGAAGATATAGGGGTTTACTGGTCGCCGTTACTTCAGTACCAAAAATATCTGCCCAACTAATCACCAATGATTCTAACCAGCCACGAATCGGCAAAAATTTCAACCGACTTAACATCAATAGTGAACCTAGTAGAATATAAGGAAGCCAAGCCTTGAAAGCAGACATCATTTTACCTGGAGGTTGGTTAGAGATATTTGCTACTCCTCCTGACCAAATATCTGGCCATTGGTCACTAGGAGGAAAATCCCAGGTTTGTTTCGGTACAAGAAATCCGCGACTTGTTGCTGGCACAACTATTGCTAGTCCAATTAAACCCCCAATTAAACTAGGAAATTCTGGTCCTAAAATTAAAGCTGTACATAGATAGGGTATCGTAAAGGCTAAACCGGAAAATAGAGCAAATTTCCAAATTTCTTTGATTTCTGTAATTGCTGAACGACCCCTACCAAAACCTGTGGTAATTACTACCACTAAAATTAACGGGATAAAAGTACCGATAATACTGTGAAAAATCGCTGTCTGTTGTCCAATATTAAATAAATATTCAGCTTGGGTGATACCTAAATCGCTTATTTTTTCTTCTACAGCAGGTACTCCAGCTAAACCTCCATCTATTCCAATGATAATCGGAGTTCCTACCGCGCCGTAGGCAGATGGTGTACTTTGGATAATTAGTGCTGCTATTACCGCGGCCATAGCTGGAAACCCTACAGCCACTAACAGGGGTACAGTAATTACAGCAGGGGTCCCAAATCCTGATGCCCCCTCAATAAAACTACCAAATAACCAAGCAATAATAATCACTTGGATGCGGCGATCGCCTGAAATTCCCAATAAGCTTTGACGAATGGCCGTAATTGCCCCAGATTCCTGTAAAGTATTGAGCAGCAAAATCGCACCAAAAACAATAAGTAGTATTTCTGCCGCCGCTACTAATCCTTGTACACTAGAGGCCGCTACTTGTAGAAAAGGAACACGCCAAACTAAAAGAGCGATCGCCACTGTCACTATATAGGCGATGGGCATTGCTTGACCTGCTGGTCTTTGAGCGATAATCAGTAATAAGAATACCGTAGCAATAGGTAATAAAGCTATTAATGAGTAAATCAACAACATAATTTTGGATAATTTTAAGTATTTTGTTTATTCTTAACTATGTTGCTATTTTATTTTGTTCAATTCAATTAAAGTTGAAGTAAATCATAAAAAAAAATAAAGTTTTATGAGCTTGAAGTTCATAATAAATGCTATAAGCGCGTTTTTCCTCTGCTCTTGAAAGGTTAACAGATTTAGGAACGGTGAGACAAGAGCGCTTCTTTGCGAAGCCTGAACGCCCACGCCTGACCGGGAACAAGGAATAGTTAGGCTAATAGTGGGTTCACAACTTTTATCTGTCAAATACCGTTTTTTGTACTTTTATAACTTTCTCAAATATTTTGTTGCCAAAATAGTTTTTGTGCGTTACATTTCCTTAACGCACCCTAAACTTTATTTACTTAATTTCTTGATCAACTTCGCAGTTGCGATACATACAATAAGACTTAATAAAACCGTAAACATATTCTCGATAGACTTTAGCTTCAGGAAATAATAATTGTAGCTCAGATAACTCTATTACTGTAGTATATAGCATAAAATTAGCTTTAAACCTTTCTGGTCTTGGTCTTTTTTTCCAGTAATTAATCACTGCTTGTTTAAGAGGTTCAGGATAAAACCACCAAAAAAAGACATCACTATGAGATTCAAGGGGAAACCATTTACAAGGGGTTTGAACCCAATAGTTCGGGGCTAAACGTCTAGCATTCTTAGCGAAAGCTGCTCGTTTTTCTTCATCACCAACATGTTCAATAACACTGTTACTAAATACAATATCAAAACTATTATCAGCAAATTGAGAGGCATCACAAGCATCACCTTGGACAAAGGTAAACTTTTGTTTCCAATTTTTTTGAGGGTTTGATGAATTATAGCAATGAGCAAATAGATGTTTACAGTTATCATGAAAAGCCCCCCTTTGTTAAGGGGGGTTGGGGGGATCTGTAAATATAAATATTGTTAACACTACAACGCTCATTGCTATAAAACCATAACCCTTGGAGAGATTTAAAAGAGTTACATCTAAATTTAAATCAATGGTTTCCCATATTTCTGGTAACCCGCCTAAATCTATAATTTTACTCCCATTTTTGATAGGCATAAGTCTAATAAAGTCTTTCATGCGTCTTTGACGCCATATACCTTGCATCTTAGTTTTAATCTGTTTTTGGATTCCAATTTGTTGTTGCATTTGGTTTTAAATCTAAATTTAATAATTGCTCAATAATTTTGAATTAACCTGAATTATATCATTAAACACAGAAAGTTTACTAGCAGATTTAATTTTTTAAGCAGAGGGTTTTTTGACTTTGATGCAGAAAATAATTGCCCTCATAGTAGTCTTACGTGTTTTTTTGTCGTTTATGTACCCTTTTCAGGGATTATTAGAACAATTCCCAAATCCCCAATACTAGTGAGGTAAATTTTCTGTGTCCTTTTCTTTCTTATATCTTATGTTAAAATGTATGTTTTCTGGAACTGAAAAAGGTTATATTGATACCTGTTAAGATAAATTACTAAAAATGTTATTAATCATACCTTTGGTTTTGGCTTCTAAATTATCCCAACTAATCTCCCCAGTATCTTCAATCAAGTTAGCATCGATTTCTACAAATTCATTACCTGTATCCAAACCTGTATCCAATTGATAATTGCTAAAACATATTTTAAAACATAGTTGCCAGATATCAACCTTGACAGTAGAATGATCTTTAGTCAAAATAAGCTGATAGCCAGGTAGTGGAGTCTCAATTTCTTGATATTTTCCCTGCCATTGAGAATTATCTACTGCTTTACGTAAATTATCAATAACCCTAATTAGAATAGGCTGCATTAATAATTCTGCTTTTTTCCAGGTTGTTTGGTCTCTAAATTTTGGCTGCATGTTGAGTGAGTCAGAATAAAAGGAAATTTAAAGTTCACTTTGTGTATCATTAAATATATCATTATACAGTTATTTTGAGAAATCAAACTAAGTGAAATGCGATCGCCCTTCTTTCATCTTATCAAAAATTTGTTGTTATCCAAATAGGCTTTATTTATGGTTTCAGATTTACAGAGTGTTCATACTAATACTTTCGCTCAAATTCTCGAACAATTAGGCATATCTATAGTAGTGTCTACTTATCAAGCAGGAAAAGTAATCATTCTCCGTAATGATAACGGTGTGATTAACACCCACTTTCGTAACTTCAGTAAACCAATGGGTATGGCTGTAGGCAACAGCAGAATAGCGATTGGTAGTAGTTATCAAATTTGGGATTTACGCAATGTTCCAGCAGTAGCACCAAAATTACCACCCCAGGGAAAACATGACGCCTGTTACCTACCAAGGAAGATTCATTTAACTGGGGATATTGATATACACGAAATGAGTTATACAGATGAACAACTATGGTTTATTAATACCAAATTTTCCTGTTTATGTACTTTAGATCAAGAGTATAGCTTTGTACCCCAATGGCGTCCACCCTTTGTGACTGCTTACGACACCAATGATAGATGTCATCTCAACGGTTTAGCCATTAGAGACAATCAACCCAAATATATCACAGCCTTAGGAACTACTGATACTCCCCAGGGTTGGCGAGAAAACAAAGCTAGGGGGGGGATACTTATGGATATTACCAATAATGAGTTTATCTGCCAAGGCTTATCCATGCCTCATTCACCCCGTTGGTATCAAGACAAATTGTGGGTTTTAGAATCAGGAGATGGTAGCATAGCTCAAGTAGATATGCAAACAGGTAAGCTAAATGCAATAGCACAATTACCAGGTTTTACCAGAGGTATTGACTTTTATGGAGATATAGCTTTCATTGGTTTATCTAAGGTAAGAGAAAGTGCAGTTTTTAGCGGTATTCCCATCACTCAGAGACTAACAGAACGTATTTGTGGAGTATGGGTGATAAATATTACTACAGGAAATATTATCGCTTTTTTACGCTTTACCACAGGAGTAGAAGAGATATTTGCAGTACAAGTTTTACCAGAACAACGTTTTCCTGATATTATTAATGACGAACAAGAGTTATTAAGCTCTTCCTATATAATTCCTGATGAAGCTTTAGCAGAAGTTGCACAAATTTCTCCTGTTGATATGGAAGCAGCGAAACAAAAAGAAGTAGAAGCAAATAAGCTGACTTCTTTTGCTGTAGTTATTCCCATCAAATATATCCCCAACCAGACAGAATTACCAATTAAACCTACCCTAGACAGTATAGAAGCGAGTATTAACTATTTTCAAAAACATCATAAGCAAGCCGATAGTTTTAGCTACGAAGTCATCATTGTTGATGATACTATTGGAGATGAAACAGAAAATATAATTAAACCTTTGATTGAGGGTAAATCCTATTACCGATATTTGCGCCATTATCAAACTCTTGGCTTCAATGTGACTAAAAATACGGGATTTAATGCTGCTAATGGCCAAGCTATTTTTTACTGTGAAGCTGGTAATTTATTTTTACCTGCCCATATACTAACTTGTATCAATACTCTCAATCAACCTTTACCAGAAAACACCAAATCTTTGATGGTTTTAAGAGGTAATTATCCTGCTGTAGTTAAAACTAAATTTACGATTGAGAATCAACAAAATAGTGATAATTTAACAGAAATCGATGAAAGTTTATTACTAAATACCTGTGTCCGCAAAGCAGCTCACGATTTTATAGCAGGCTTTCCTCATCAAGAAGTTTTTAAATTAACCAAGAGAAACTACGAAAACTATGTTTATTTAGAAGCTTTAAAAACCTGCTTTTATGTTGTCAATGTAGAAAAAGAAACAGTAGTTAGTAATGAGAAGTATATAGAAGCTAATTTTAAACCAAATAAGGCAGATAATCAATATTTACCAACTCTCAAAAGCATTTTTGAAGGACAAAAAGCAGCTTTAGTAAGTAAAGCCCAAACTAAGATTAAACCAGATGAAGTTTTTATACTTGGTAATCAAGCCTTTAATAAGGGTGATTTCATAGCCGCAGAAAAACACTATAAACATTGCTTGTTTTTGCATCCAGAACATGTACACGCTCTGTATAATTTAGGAGTGACCTATTTAGAACAAGAAGCTCATCATGCTGCTGAAACAATCTTGTTACAAGTAATTAAATTAGAACCAAACTACGCAGAAGCTTATAATAATTTAGGCAATATCTACAATCGTCGCAACCAACTATCAACAGCAATTAACTACTATCATCAAGCTATAGAAAGGCGCTATCAATTTCCCGATGCCCACTTTAATTTAGCCATGACTTTATTACAATTAGGAGACTTTAAAAAAGGTTGGGAAAAACATGAATGGCGCTGGCAACGGGCAGATTTTACGCCGTTTCAATGTCCTCAACCCCAATGGCAGGGAGAAGATAGACCAGATGAAACTATATTAGTACATACAGAACAGGGAGCAGGAGATACAATTCAATTTATTCGTTATATACCTTTGATAGCGTCTAAATTTAAATCAATAATTCTCTGTTGTCCAGAAAATTTGGTGCGCCTTTTAGAAACTATACCGGAGATTGAACAGATTTATACTCCAGGAGAGATTCCTAATACTTTTGCTGTGTATTCCCCTTTGATGAGTTTACCCTATTCTATGGGTACAACTCTAGAGTCTATACCAGCTAACATACCCTATTTAGGGGCAGGGTTGAATAACAAACAACTTAGTCTTAAACTAGATAAGTTGATAAATAAAACAAATAAGCTGAAAATAGGCATTGTTTGGGCAGGTAGTCCAACTCATACTAATGATCGACATCGTTCTTGTAATTTAAACGATTTGCTCCCCCTATTGTACCTACCAGAGTTAGAATTTTATAGTTTACAAAAAGGCCCTAAATCATCGCAAATCGCTGAATTACCTTCAGAAATTAATTTAACTGATTTAAGTAACTATCTGGGAGATTACGCAGATACAGCGATCGCCCTTGGTTATTTAGATTTAGTAATTAGTGTAGATACTTCTGTAGCTCATCTGGCTGGGGCTTTAGGTAAACCTGTATGGACTCTTTTAAGCTTTAATCATGATTGGCGCTGGTTAGTAGATAGAGAAGATAGTCCCTGGTATCCTACGATGAAACTCTTCCGTCAGTCCCATCCTCATGATTGGCCTGGAGTTATTGAACAGGTGGTAAGAGAAATAAAATTAAGTATAAATACTGAAAAATCATGAGTATCTCACATCTTCCACCTTTGCCAAAAGTTACTGGTGGACTCAGATCTTGCATCTTTACCTAATGTTACTGGTTGTGGATGAATAGTGAGTTT
>NZ_JALKVM010000117.1:0-21017 GCF_057440575.1 Johannesbaptistia floridana | reverse complement strand
TTGAGCATTAATTCTTTAACTCATTACTCATTACTTCAAAACTCATTACTCAACCCCCACCAGTAACTTTGGGTAAAGATGCTTTGGTCTGAGTTAAAGATATAAGCTATATTCTGATTTTGCTGAGGAGTTGCCAAGTTTGGTTAACAAATATATTTGCTAATATCTTCCCCACAATCATCTTCTAAGTAAGTGAGAGCGCGGAAGCGCAAGCTGACAACCTCGTTATAAAGCGGATTGAGTTTGCACAAAGCCGGAATATGAAAGGTTCTTCCAAAAATGGTTAGATCTCTCTCAAAGGCACAGGTACAGGGAATTAAATTACAAAGAAAATGAGCGAATTTTCGGTTATTAACTTCGATATTATCTACCCATTGTCGTAGAGGGTAGAAAATATCAATAGGGAATTTTCTTGGCTTAATTGGGGATTGGGAATGTTTTGAGGTATAAGTAAACATAATTTCCTTAGTTTTCGCTAACTAGTTCTAATTCTTTCCCCAGGCAACCGACAACATTTCCATTGTCCAAAAAATGAACCGAATAAATGTAAGCAGTTTGCAAGTATGTACCAATTGAGATGATGTATCCTACATCTCCTTTGTTAGCTAAAGTTTCGCCAATTTGTCTGCCGGGGAAAGTGCCATCATTGCGAATTTTTTTCAGAACTCTTACTTTGGAATCAAGCTCAAAATCGGGCTCTCGATCAAGTTCTACTTCACCTAGTTTCATTGTTTTCCTCCTTTTTTTTTTGAGATTGTCTGTGGTTTTTAAAGAAAGGGTTGGTCGATTTCAGATTTTCTCTGTTAGTAAACAGTGCAGAGGTGATTTTTAATCCAAAATCGCCAGATTTTTACTGAAAAATAGTAGGTCAAACCCTCACGAGATAGATAGATGGATTTGATGTGATTAACGAATGAGATCGAAAGAAATATCAGTTTTTGCAGGAATGATAGTTTGGCGATCTAATTCATCGAGAATAGTGTTAATAATCCAGTTATGGAGATTTAGAGTACCACGATAACCTAAAGTTTCATAACGGTGCATGTGGTGGCGATCAAAGATAGGATAGCCGATGCGCACGAGAGGAGTTTTAGTGTCACGCCAGAGGTATTTACCGTAGGAGTTACCAATGATCAGATCTACTGGTTCAGTAAATAATAAACTACGTAGATGCCAGAGATCTTTTTTGCCCCAGATAGTAGCATCTTTACCATAAGGACTTGCATCCAAGACGGCTTGTAATTCTTCTTCAAACTCAGGATTACTGTTAGTTACTACGATATGTACAGGTTCTGCTCCCAATTCTAGTAAGAAGTTAACCAAACCGAAAACATGATCAGGATCTCCATAGAGAGCGATGCGTTTGCCATGAATCCAAGCTTGGGAATCATTAATAGCATCAACAGCACGACCTCTTTCTTCCACTAATTCTTGAGGTACAGCTTTACCACTAATTTCTGATAACTTAGTAATCAACTCATCAGTACCGCGAATGCCAAAAGGACGGAAATTATAGGTAGGTTGACTCCACTCTTTCTCAATATATTCCTGAGTTTTAGGAGTTGTATATTTTTGGAAGAAGAAAGTACCCTCAGCATTAATCGAGTCAGCGGCATCTTCTAACTTGGTCAAACCATTATACATTTGGAATTCACCAGTATTAGGAGAATCAAAGGCATCGGAATTATCGGAAAGAATTGTGTAGTCGAGGTCGAATAATTCCAGAATTCGTTTTAGTTCACGAGTATTTCCCACATAAGGATCAAAGCCCAAATTAAAGTTATACTTACCGTTAGTAGTTTCTTGCTTCTTGTTGTGAGTTAAGCAATCGAGAATGCCTTTAAGCATGTTGTCATAGCCAGTGATATGAGAGCCAACAAAGCTAGGAGTATGAGCGTAGGGCACTGGGAAATCTTGGGGAATAGAACCTTCATTTTTGGAGGTTTGGATGAATGCACCCAAGTCATCACCGATTACCTCAGCCATACATGTAGTACATAAGGCAATCATTTTCGGTTTGTAAAGGGTGTAGGAATTTGCTAACCCATCGATCATATTTTTGAGTCCACCAAATACCGCAGCATCCTCAGTCATGGAAGAAGAAACAGCTTGAAAAGGCTCTTTGAAATTACGGGTTAAGTGGGTACGGAAATAAGCTACGCAACCTTGAGAACCGTGTGAGTAGGGTAAAGTTCCTTCAAAACCGGCGGCGACAAAGAGAGAACCTAGAGGTTGACAAGCTTTGGCGGGATTGATAGTCAGAGCTTCCCGGCTAAAGTTTTTCTCACGATAATCCCAAGTTTTAGTCCATTCAGCAATTCTGGCTACTTCTTCTTTGCTGTGAGCTCCTTCAAACTGACGTTTGTATTCAAATAGCTCTTGATATGTATCGGTTTGGAATAAATCGAAGTGGTCTTGAATTTTCCCGGGCTCTGTAGTTGCGGAGACAGTTGAATTATTTTCAGTGTTTTCAGTCATGATGCTCTACCTCTATTTGGAATGTTATTAGTTGTGGATAATTAGTGCGATTATTTTTTCTGGAGCCTTCGTCTTACTTGGTTTTTGCTCTTTTATGACAATTGCTGAATCAGGAAAGACGAAGGATTATTTCTAGCTGAGCTCTCGCGAGGGAGTATGAGTCTTACTCCTTGTCCCAAGGATTTTTAATTAAATCCCAAGTGGGGTTGTTGATAGCTAAATCCATATCACGAGCGAATACAGCAAAACCTTCATAACCGTGATAGGGACCTGAGTAATCCCAGGAGTGCATCTGACGGAAAGGCAGAGCCATTTTCTGGAAGACATATTTTTCTTTGATTCCGGCAGCGATTAAGTCGGGTTTTAGTTTTTTGGCAAATTCTTCAAACTCGTGACCACTGACATCGTCATAGATAACCGTACCTTCTTGGGTATATTCAGTGGTACGCTTATAGTCATCACCATGGCCAAACTCATAACCAGTACCAATGACATCCATTCCTAAATCATCAAAAGCGGGGATAACGTGACGTGGACGAAGTCCACCTACCATCATCATTACTTTCTTGCCTTTGAGACGAGGACCATACTTTTCAACCACTGCATCCATTTGAGCTTGATGTTCAGCAATTACCTGCTCTGCTTTTTCTTGTATAGTTTCATCGAACTGAGCGGCAATCTTACGTAGAGATTTAGCGATTTGAGTGGGTCCGAAGAAATTATATTCTAACCAAGGAATATCGTATTTTTCTTCCATGTGACGGCAGATATAGTTCATGGACCGATAACAGTGGATTAAGTTGAGTCTGGCTAGAGGAGTCATCACTGTTTCATTAAAAGTACCATCTCCCGAGAATTGGCTAATCACTCGTAAACCAATTGCTTCTAGAAGTCTGCGGCTAGGCCAAGCATCTCCACCAATGTTATAGTCACCGATGATGTTAACGTCATAGGGACTAGGTTCAAAGCCTTCTGGGAGCTTACGATATTCATCAGCTTTAGGTAGTACCCAGTCACGGACAGTATCGTTAGCAATGTGGTGTCCCAAAGACTGAGAAACACCTCGGAATCCTTCACAACGTACGGGAATTACTGGTTTTTTAGTTTCAAGTGCTTTTTTGCGAGCTACTGCTTCTATGTCATCACCAATTAAGCCAATGGGACATTCAGACTCAATGGTGGTACCTTGGCTTAGGGGGAAGAGAACTTCTAGTTCATCAATTAATTTAGCTAGTTTTTTATCTCCACCGAAAACAATGTCTCTTTCTTGGAAATCGGAAGTAAACTGCATTGTTCCAAAAGTATCAACGCCAGTGGTTCCAATATAGTAATTACGACGACCAGACCAAGAATAGTAACCGCAACCTACAGGTCCATGACTGATGTGGATCATGTCTTTTACGGGTCCCCAAACTACCCCTTTAGCACCTGCATAGGCACAACCACGAGTAGTCATAACTCCAGGGACAGATTTCTTATTAGACTTGACACCACAATCAGAATTATTTTCTTCATAAACACCAAGGTGTTTTTCGCGTTTTTTAGCCGCCTTCTCGGGATAGGCTTCTAGGACTTCTTTAATCAGCTCTTGATTTTCGTGTACTGCTTTTGTCATGATTTTATCCAGTATGGTTTATGAGTTATGAGAGTGATTAATTAACAGTGACCTGTTGACATGCCTTAAGTTATGAACTTGAAATAAGGAATAAAGTTTTTTTCAAATCACGCCTTAAGGCGTAGGTTTATATTGCTATTTCTTGGTCACTGTCAACTAACTTATTAGACGGTAGCTTTTTCCTTTTTGTCCGCGGCCAGCGCTTTTTGATAATCTTCATCAGAATCCATGAATCCGAACTCAACTAATAATTCTTCGAGTTCATCCATGCTGATGGGAGTAGGAATTACTAGGTCTTTGTTGTTTTCGATTTTACGAGCAAGAGTACGATATTCTTCAGCTTGAGGATGATCTGGTTCGTACTCAATCACAGTCATACGACGCAATTCTGCCCGTTGCACAACGTTGTCGCGAGGAATGAAGTGAATCATTTTAGTTCCGAGTTTTTCTGCTAAAGCCTCGATTAATTCCACTTCACGGTCAACTTTACGGCTGTTACAGATTAAACCGCCTAGGCGAACACCACCAGAGTGAGCATATTTGAGAATACCACGAGCAATGTTGTTAGCCGCATACATGGCCATCATTTCCCCAGAAGTAACAATGTAGATTTCTTGAGCTTTTCCTTCACGGATAGGCATAGCGAAACCACCGCAAACAACGTCACCTAATACGTCGTAGGAAACTAACTCAATATCGTCGTAGGCACCTTCTTCTTCTAGGAAGTTAATCGCAGTAATAATACCGCGACCTGCACAACCTACTCCTGGTTCTGGACCACCGGATTCAACGCAACGAACGTTATTATATCCAGTTAGTAACACTTCTTCTAGTTCTAGGTCTTCTACTGAACCTCTTTCTGCTGCTAAGTGCAGAATAGTAGTTTGGGCTTTACAGTGAAGCATGAGGCGAGTAGAGTCAGCTTTGGGGTCACAACCTACAATCATTACTTTTTGAGTTTCTGAAAGGGCAGCAATAGTGTTTTGAGAAGTAGTGGATTTACCGATACCGCCTTTTCCGTAAAATGCAATCTGTCTCATAGTTTTTTCTCGTTTTTAATTACTTGTGTTTAGAGGTTAATGGAATCTAAGTTGATTTCTATTTTTGAAGTGTTTTACTCTAAAAATAGAAAGGTAAAACATGTGTCCTAGCTTTGGTGAGAGTCCAGACTTTTGAGGGCAACTAGTTAGAGATAATCTCTCTTTTGGGATTGCTCATCTGTGATCTTCACAATCGGGAACTCTTGGGTGGAGATCTCTCTCCACAATCATTACAATGATTAATAAACATAGTTTGATTCATTGATAGGTGGGAAAATTTTTGACAATCTCTGTGATTGAATTAGTTAGACAGATTCAACCACCAGGGTTGGTAAAACCCGATCTTTGAGAGTAGCTTCAATGGCGAGTTTTAAAGTTTCAGTGGAGGAAGCACAGCCGCTGCAAGCTCCCTTGAGGATGACTTTGACAGTATCTCCTTCTACGTCAAATAGTTCCATGTCTCCGCCATCTTCAGCTAGAATTGGTCGAATTTGCTGATCAATTACTTGTTGAATTAAAGTAATCTTTTGTAGATTAGTGAGAGTTTTTGTTGTTTGAGTAGTGGATATGGGCGAACCATTCTTAGTATGAACTTCCTCTGCCACCTCGATGCTTTTCTCTGTCTCGCTGGCGATTTCCTCAAGTAAATCGTCGATATCTGGTAAACAGGAACTACATCCTCCGCCTGCTTTAACATAGTTAGTAACTTGTTCTGCTGTTGTTAGGTTATTCTCACGAATAATTCTTTTTATTTTTGTATCGGTTACGCCAAAGCAGCGACAAATAAGAGTTCCTTCTTCTTCTTCATGCTCTTCAACCACAACACCTTGGTATTTGTGAATAGCTGCTTCTAGGGCTTCTTGTCCCATTACCGAACAGTGCATTTTTTCTTCCGGTAATCCTCCCAAAGATGCGGCAATCTCTTTGTTGGTTAGCTTTAACGCTTCTTCTACTTTTTTGCCTTTGAGTAATTCAGTTAAGGCTGAGGATGAGGCGATCGCACTAGCGCAACCGAAGGTTTGAAAACGAGCATCTGTAATAGTCTGAGAAACTTCATCAATTTTTAGATGTAGTTTTAGGGCATCACCACAGGCAATACTGCCAACTTCTCCAGTTACGACCGCTTCTCCTTCCTGTTGTTCCGTAATCTTGCCTTGGTTGCGAGGATTATGGAAGTGCTCCATTACTTTGTCTGTATAGTCCCACATTGTTCTTTCTTAGTAGCTAATAATTTACTTGGTTGTTTATTGTTAAGACAAGTACTATCGGGTACCTGCAAGTATTGCTTGCTCTTGTTCCTTGAGCCAATCAGCATCATCACTGTTAAAGGGTGACATTTCTCGTAGACGCTCAATAATTGGCGATAGAACTTCAATCACTGTGTCAATCTCTGCTTCTGTAGTGAAACGAGATAAACTAAAACGAATCGAACCATGCAGGACACTATAGGGTAATCCTAAAGCTCTGAGAACGTGAGAGGGTTCTAAAGAACCAGAACTACAAGCTGAACCCGAAGAAGCACAGATGCCATGCTGGTCGAGAGAGAGTAAAATCGCTTCTCCTTCAATATATTTGAAGCCAATATTAGTTGTATTGGGTAATCGATTAGCGCGATCGCCGTTAACTACTGTGTTGGGAATAGTAGAAAGAATAACCTCTTCAAGTTTATCTCGTAGCTTTTGTTCTTTCCCAACATCCTTGAGATATTCCTGGGCTAATTCAGCAGCTTTCCCGAGGGCTATTACACCTGCAACGTTTTCAGTTCCTCCTCGGCGTCCTCTTTCTTGATGTCCGCCAATTAGTAGAGGACGGAATCTAACGCCTTTACGTACATACAAAGCTCCAATTCCTTTAGGTGCGTGTATTTTGTGACCAGACAAGGTTAATAAGTCAATGGTACTAGTTTTCATGTTTAGAGGAACTTTGCCCACTGCTTGGACAGCATCCACATGAAAGATTGCTCCATATTCTTTAACTATTTGCCCAATTTGTTCTATGGGAAATATTACACCTGTTTCATTGTTAGCATACATAACGGAAACTACTGCTGTATTTCCTGTTATAGAAGCTTGTAATTCATCAAGGTCGATTTGTCCTTTACTGTTAACGGAAAGATAAGTGACAGTGTAACCGTCTTTTTCTAATTTGCGACAGAGGTTTAAAATCGCTGGATGCTCAACTTCGGTGGTAATAATATGTTTTCTGTTTGGTTGAGCTTTCAGTGCTGCCAGAATCGCTGCATTATCTCCCTCTGTACCGCAACTGGTAAAAATGATTTCTGAATCCTCTGCTCCCAACAAAGAGGCAACTTTAGTTCTGGCTGAACGAATAGCCCGTCCAACTTGTCCGCCGAAAGTGTGCATACTAGAAGGGTTGCCATAGTAGGTAGTTAAATAAGGAAGCATTTCGGCTAAGACATCCTCATCTATTTTGGTTGTGGCATTATTGTCGAGATAAATGCAGTTGTTCATGGCTTTGTTTTTGAGTTTAATATTGTTTACTTGTTCAATCTAATGAGGTATTCAACCTCTACTCAGATCTTGCATCTTTATCACTCATTTACTGGTTGTGGTTGAGTAATGAGTTTTGAAGTAATGAGTTTTGAAGTAAAAGAATTGATCCTAATCCCTTAAAAATTGATTCTCGCCTGTTGGCCAATTTCTGTACTTTTGTATTTGCGTGCTTTGATATGAGCTTTAGGAAGTAGTTCAATTTTTATTTCTGGGAGAATTGCTTATAGAAATCCAATGCCAAGTTATCAATGGTTTCGTAGCCTTGAACTGGTTCAACCCCAGCGGTGCGTAACATTTCTTGAGGACAATCACCAATCTTGGAAGCGAGTACAGCTTTGCAGTCTTTGATTGCACCAATAATGTTGTCTAGAGTTGCTTCTTCTCCGTAACCCCCCTGACAATAATGGTCAACTTTACGGTGTCCGACGAATTTAGCTTCAACCCCATCTACTTCAAAGATTTGGAATTCTTTAGCATGACCAAAGTGTTGATTAACCACGCCACCGCCTTTCGTTGCCACTGCAACCAGGATTTTCTCTCCTCTTTGTTTTTTCTCAGCTTCTCTTTGAGCTTTAGCAGCTTTCATCGCGTCTTTGACTTGTTTGATATCTGCATGGACTTCTTGGCGTTTTTCCTGGTTATATTCGGGGGTCATCTCCATGAATTTTTCTTTAGTAAACTCTTGAGAACGATCTTCACCCAATAAACCCACGGCATCTGCCCGGCATTGACGACAGTGACGCATCATCTTCATGTTGCCAGAACAACTATCTTGTAAAGCTTTAAGCTCTTTAGGTGTAGGTCCACGCTGTCCAGTTAAACCAAAATAGGTACCATGTTCTGGAGCTGATATTAGGGGCATAATATTATGTAAGAATGCACCTTTTGAACGAATCACTTCATCTACTTCTACTAAATGTTCGTCGTTTATTCCAGGAATCATCACTGAGTTAACTTTGCAAAGGATATCGGCTTCTTGCAGTGCCTGTAAACCTTCCATCTGACGTTCATGAAGTATTTGAGCCGCTTCTTCACCTTTCCAACGTTTCTTTTGATAACGCACCCAAGGATAAATTTTAGTTCCTACTTTGGGATCAACCATATTAATGGTTATGGTGACGTGATCTACATTTAATTCTTTGATTTTTTGAACATGGTCAGGAAGCATTAACCCATTAGTAGATAAGCAGAGTTTAATATCTGGTGCTTTGTCCGCGATTAATTCAAAAGTACGGAAGGTTTGTTTAGGATTGGCTAAAGGATCACCAGGACCTGCAATACCTAACACGGTCATTTGAGGGATTTTACCTGCAATTACTAGAACTTTGTGCGCTGCTTCTTCAGGAGTTAGTAATTCACTAACTACCCCAGGACGACTTTCGTTAGCACAGTCATATTTGCGATTGCAAAAATTACACTGAATATTACAAGCGGGAGCGACTGCTACGTGCATCCTGGCATAGTGATGATGTGCCTCTTCGCTATAACAAGGATGTTTTTCGATTCTTTCTTGAATTTTGGGGTCGATGGTTTTAGGTGTAGGGGAACTACAACCACAACCACCGGAAGATTTATTCTGTTTGGTCTTAGATTCTAGTGTTAGGGTATCGCTGTTAGTTGGTGACATTGAATTTAATGGATTAATTGTGTTGGTAAGTTATTTGAACTGAAAAGAAAATTGAAATTAGGTAGGATGAGGAACTCTAAATTATTGTGAGAAATTAAGTTGATAGAAATTTGCTTTTTTGAAAAACTTAGAGGTTCGAGTTGTTATTAAATTTATATCATCAAGATTTTTACCCTAGATGAAATGTGTACTCGGTTAGTTTTATTAAATTGTTTAAGATAGTACTCAATCCCTGAAACGCTTAACTGATATACTAACTGATGAAAAGAAAAATTTTTTAGGGGTAGAGGTTCTAGTATTTTGAGTATGGGTTCTTAGTATTTATTTCCTCAGACTCGGGTATTTTATATATTAAACAGTAAATTAGCTCAAAACCTTATTATATATAGATTATAACCATTAATTACGCCCCCCATTTTTGTACTCAATTTCAGTTTTCTTCTTCTTTTTTTGTTTGCTAATCGAGAATTGATAAATTGTTAAAATAATAACAATTAACCAATAAAATGTATTTATTTTTACTATTTTTTAGAAAAAAGTATCCATTTTTACTATTAACAAGAGCAGAAGGAGTAGGCGATCGCCCTTTTGAGTAATGAGTAATGAGTAATGAGTAATGAGTAAAAGAATTGATGTTAAACCCCTAGAAGAGAAAGATTATAAAGAATTAACCCAACACATAACCGTTGGGGACAAAAATTTATATTGTTGGGTTTCGTCACCTCAACCCAACCTACTGGCTGAATTCTTCATTCTAAATTTTCCTACTCACCTTCTCCTACCTACTCACCTTCTTCTACCTATTGCTATATATTGTTGGGTTTCCTCACCTAAAAATATTAATTGCTACGGAAAAAGAACTAGAACAAAGACTACTTCCTCTCTTAAATGAATCTAATGAATTAATTTCCATTCTTCATGCAATCATCAAAAATAGTAAAGCTCAAAATTAATTCTTCATTCTGAATTCTTCATTCTAAATTTTCCTACTCACCTTCTCCTAGCTACTCAACTTCTCCTACCTATTGCTATATATTGTTGGGTTTCCTCACCTAAAAATATTAATTGCTACGGAAAAAGAACTAGAACAAAGACTACTTCCTCTCTTAAATGAATCTAATGAATTAATTTCCATTCTTCATGCAATCATCAAAAATAGTAAAGCTCAAAATTAATTCTTCATTCTGAATTCTTCATTCTAAATTTTCCTACTCACCTTCTCCTACCTACTCAACTTTTCCTACCTATTTAACTTTTCCTCTAAATTCTTCATTCTTCACCAATCTGTATCTAAATTAACATTAATATTTTTTTGAGTATAGTAACTGTTACAAGATAATCTTAAAAAAATGTAAAAATAGCTACAAACCATACAGTATAATTATTTTGTCTAAGTGAGTTTAAACTACATTAAGAATAGTAGAATTTTTTGCTCAGACCTAACTCTATTAACCAGTATGACTAGGTTTTGTCTAAAATAATTTTGAGTACTAAATACTAATACCGTTACTAAAAAATACTAGTACCCACTCATAAAAATACTAGTACCTCTACCCCTAAAAAAAATTACTAATTGCTCAAAACGGTTCAGAGATAAGTCTTCAAGTTTATGAGTACAAGTAGATAAATATAATAAATCTAACCTTCTTGGGCTCAATGAAGGAAATAAAGGGTGTTGATATAAATTGTACATAAGGTTATAACTACTGTTCCCAGTTATCAATACGGGAATTCGATATTGATAACTTTTACAAAGGAAGATACACTCAAGCTTTCTAACTGGCAAAAACTCTCCTATTAAAACAATGCAAGAACCGCTGACTATTAACCTAAAACGAGAAAAAAATAGCAACAAGGAAAATAACTTATTTGTAAATATTCCAAGGCTATTAAATCTCTGGAAAGATTTTCAAATTATTTTTGACCGCGATCCGGCGGCGAATAATTGGCTAGAGGTAATTATTTGTTATCCTGGACTCCATGCTTTAGTTTTACATCGATTAGCTAATTGGCTATGGCAAAAACGATTTCCTCTATTGCCTCGCTTATTGTCTCACTTGGGAAGATTATTCACAGGAATTGAAATTCATCCAGGTGCAACTATTGGTAAAGGGGTATTTATCGATCACGGGATGGGGGTAGTAATTGGCGAGACTGCTATTGTGGGAGATTACTGTTTAATTTACCAAAATGTCACCTTAGGTGGAACAGGCAAACAAACAGGAAAACGTCATCCAACTCTAGGGGAAAATGTCGTTGTGGGTGCTGGGGCGAAAGTTTTAGGCAATCTCAACATCGGCGATAATGTTCGCGTCGGTGCAGGTTCTATTGTCCTTAGTGATGTCCCGAGTAATTGCACAGTAGTAGGAATACCAGGTCGGATCGTCTCCAAAACTGGTCATGGTTGTCCCCTAGAACATCATCAACTACCAGATCCCCATGCCCGAATTATTCGTTCTTTACTCGACAGAATCGAGAATTTAGAACAAAAAATCGAAAAACTATCCCTTTATCAACCTCAAAATCATGTATGACTTCACTTCTACTAAAGCCTTGGTCACTAAGATAAGCAAAATCAATCGTGGCGATCGCTGGACTATCTATCGTCGCCTACAAGAATTACAAATTTCCTGTTGGTGTCCAGAAGATGGAACACTCTGGGTAGAGATCGATGATTGTACTCATGCAGTTCTCTTACGTAGTACCATACAAAGATTCGTTAATAGTCGCTCAGAATTAACCGAATGGTTAGAGCGATGCTGGTCAACCAATGTTTTATCCATATCTAATAACTAGGAAATCAAACTCATGAAACAAACACTAATGGTTCAATCTTTTGGAGAAATTGCCAATAATCCGATTGGTTTAGAAAAAGAAGTCGTAATTCCTGTATGCGAAGGTTTAAATATCCTTCTAGCTAGTTTTCAAGGTCTATATTTACAATATCAAAAGCATCACTTTGTAGTTGAAGGGTCGGAGTTTTATTCAATCCATCAATACTTTCAAGAAAGTTATGAAGCAGTACAAGGTCATGCCCACGATCTTGGGGAACGTTTAAATGGTTTAGGTGGAACTCCAGCGGCTAGTTTTAGCAAATTAGCTGAATTATCTTGCTTTACTCCAGAAGAGGATGGAATTTTTGGCTGCCGTCAAATGATTGAAAACGATTTAGCCGCAGAACAAAAAATTATTGAGACTCTGCGTCGTCAAGCGGCCCAAGCTGAAAGCATAGGCGATCGCGCTACTCGTTATTTATATGAGCAAATGCTTTTAGCCACTGAAGAAAGAGCCTTCCATCTTGACCACTTCCTAGCTCATGACAGTCTAACTTTAGGATTTATTGGTAATTAAAAATTCAGCTATCGACAATTGTTGGTTGATTTTATCTAAGTAACAAACGGCAAACAAATTATGAGTCAAATTCAAATCAACGATACCACCTTAAGGGATGGAGAACAAGCGGCAGGAGTTGCTTTTACTCTCTCAGAAAAAGTTACCTTTGCTATTTTGATGGATGCGATCGGCATACAGGAACTTGAAGTAGGTATCCCAGCGATGGGTAATACGGAAATTGAAGCCATTAGCGAGATTATCAAGCTAGGCTTAAAAACTAAGCTTACCGGCTGGAATCGGGCCGTACGCTCGGATATTGATGCTTCTCTTGCTTGTGGTTTACAACGGGTACATATATCTGTTCCCGTCTCGGAAATTCAAATCGCAGTTAAGTTCCAAGGTAATTATCAGTCAGTCTTCAATCGACTGCAAGATACAATTAACTATGCTTGCGATCGCGGTTTGTTTGTTTCAGTAGGTGGAGAAGACTCTTCTCGCGCTGATGCCAACTTTTTACTAGATGTAGCTTTTGCTGCTCAAAATTGGGGTGCTAGTCGATTTCGTTTTTGTGATACTGTGGGGATTCTAGATCCTTTAACTACTTATCAAAAAGTCAATGATTTAGTTAATAAACTAGTTATTCCTGTAGAGATGCACACCCATAACGACTTTGGCATGGCTACAGCTAACGCCTTAGCAGGAGTTAGAGCAGGAGCAACATCAGTGAATACCACCGTCAATGGTTTGGGAGAAAGGGCTGGCAATGCAGCGTTAGAAGAGGTGGTTATGGCTCTTAAACAAATCTATGGCATCAAGACTGGTATCGACTCCCGTAGATTTAAAGAAATCTCAGAATTTGTTGTTAAAGCCTCTGGCTGTGATGTTCCTCCCTGGAAAGCAATTGTCGGGAAAAATGCTTTTAGTCACGAATCCGGTATCCATGGACATGGAGTACTCAAAAATCCTAGTACTTATGAACCATTTAACCCTGAAGAAGTCGGAGGAGAGCGCCGTTTAGTTATCGGTAAGCATTCTGGTAAACATTTAGTTAACAATTTTTTACAGCAATACGGCATTGCTTTAAGTTCAGAAGAAACACAGTCTCTTGTAGATGCAGTCAGGAATTTATCAGTTAAGTTGAAACGTAGTTTAACTCCAGATGAATTAATGAATTTAATTCCTAATCATTAGTTATTTGTTGTTTTGCTTCATTGATATTTTTCCTCATAGCCAATGATTAATAATCACTAATACCTGGAGTATAAACTCATGAAAGTAATGTTACACAAAAACGATCTGGGACACTTATCAGTATATGTGCCCAAGAAAGATCTAGAAGAAGAAGTGGTCGAGCAAACCACTACTTCAGAAGGCAAAGTTTTAACTTTAGCTAATGGTTGGCAGTTAGCTTTCGACAATATAACTGATGATATGAAACTTCCTCAGACTCTAAATGCGAAACGTCTGTAATCTTTAGTTTTACTGAATAGAAACTTTGCTGCCTCGGGAATTAGACAAAGCTGAAATTATCCCGAAAATCTTTAAATTTTTCACCAACAGGCTAAACCTAGATCAAAGCACCAGAACAAAAGTACTAAATAGGCCAATAGGCGAGAATCAATTTTTAAGGGGTTAGGATCAATTCTTTAACTCATTACTTCAAAACTCATTACTTATTACTCAACCATCACAAGTAAATGAGTGATAAAGATGCAAGATCTGAGTAAACCTGTCTTTGACTTAATCAAAACAAGTAGAGGCATTGTCTCAAAAATATCTCTACTCTTTTACTAAATAAGGAGAACAATCATGACTACACTAACTGGTTTAACTAGAGGGGGAACAACTTGGGAACCCCAATTTGTTACAGCAATTGACCAACATACTTGCCTTGGTTGCGGCAGATGTTATAAAGTCTGCGGCCGTGATGTTTTGGCATTAAAACCCATGAATGAATTTGGTGAATTCATCGATGAAGATGATGATGATGATATAGAGCGTCAAGTTATGACCATTGCCAATCCCGAAAAATGTGTAGGTTGTGAAGCTTGTGCTCGTATTTGTCCCAAAAAATGTCATACACACGAGCCTTTACCTGCATAATCTTTGAAAAATAGTAGCCAAATTAACTCGCAGATAAATTAGTTAAAGAGTTATAAAAATTAATGACATCTGTGAGTTTTTTTACAACACTATCTTTGAAGTCATCAGATGATTAGGTGATGACAACAAATAAAATGCCTGAAAAAACTACCAATGAATGAAAACCAACGTCAAGAAGAATATTTCCAATTAATTGACCGTCTGCTTCGTTGTCCCAATGGCAAAGAGCCAGAGGTTTTAAATGCTAGTGCTGACTTGATTGATCAAAATTTTGTCAAGACTGTGATACAAGTAGCAACAGTTATGGCCCATGAAGATAACCAAGAAGGATCTAAATTTCTGATGTTTATTGCGCGTCAACTTGCTCAACAATTAGGTCTATATCCAGAATTATCATAGGTAAATGCTCTTTCCACAAGTTATTAAAACTTGCACCAGCGGTGATAGTTACCTAGAAAAATAAAGGAGTTTTTACTATGAAAACAACAAAAGTTGAACAATCAACATATCAAATAGAGGGAGAATTTTTGGGTTTTATTCCAAAGCCTGGAGAGGAACTTAAATATATCCAAGTTCAAGTGGGCGAAAGAATTATCCCGATTAAACTAGCTAAAGAATTACGAGAAAGTTTAGGAAGAAAACTAGTAGAAGGCGATCGCCTCTCGATATCTTTAGAGCAAGCAAATTTTGCTCCGGGAAGGAAACTTAAACTGAAGACTGATAGAGTCATGATACTAAATCGTCAAGAGCAACAAACAGTGTGTCATCCTTGTTTTACTTCTTCCTGTTCTCCACCAGAAAAAAAGCAAAAAGGAAAAATTTTGCTATGTCGTAAGTCTAGTTGTTCTAAAAAAGGAGGAAAAAAACTAAATGTAGTTTTGCAAGAAACTCTCCAAGAGTTAGGATTACAAGACAAAGTCAGTATTGAACTAACAGGTTGTCAGAAGCAGTGTAAAAAAGCCCCTAGCATTATCTTGATGCCAGGTAAAGTCAAACAGGCGAATGTTGATTCTGAGAAACTAACTTCTCTACTAAAAAATCATTATTTAACATAGGGTTTTTCAGAGAAAGTAGACAAAAGGAACAAGATAAAAGACAAAAAACACAGAAGCAAAAATGGCAAAAGTTATTTTTTATCAAAAACTAGGGTGTATCAATAATGAGAAGCAAAAAGCTTTACTTATGGCGGCAGGACATCAAGTAGAAATTCATAATCTACTCAAAACTCCTTGGTCTGCGGCAACATTACAGCCTTTTTTCGCTGATTTACCTGTATCCCATTGGTTTAATCCTACTGCACCTCGGATTAAATCTGGGGAAATATCACCCAGTAATCTAGATGAAGCAACTGCTCTAGAATTAATGATAGCTGATCCGTTGTTAATTCGTCGCCCACTAATAAAGGTAGGAAATGTTTATCAAGCAGGATTTGAGTTAGAAAAAATAGACGCTTGGATAGGCTTAAAACAACCTAAAATAGTTTCTTCTCAAGATTTAGAAACTTGTCCTCGCAGTCATGAAGCGACACCCTGTCCTTGATAAATATCTAAGTCAATTCCCATATCATAAGTATTGAAATCTTGTAAAACTATGGATTTAAAAGCAACAGATGCTGAACAATTAGCATTAAACTATTTTCTTCAAGACTGGGAAATTCCCGAAGATGATCGCGATTTTTTCGTAGTCCTCGACTGTCGTCCGGTAGATGACCTCTGGTATGTGGTGGAAATTGCTGTAGAAGGATTGCCTGATAAGTGGGTGATTCAAGTCTACGATGAAACCAAAGATTGTGACCCCTGTTTTACTTTTCAATCTCCGATTAAGGCTTCTGAAAGTGAAACAGGATTAGAAGAAGTGCCAGAAAGCATTGCCGAAATCTTGCGATCTGAACGCCAGAGTCAAGAAGTCTCATCGGTTTCCTGAATTGAAAATTGGTGTTTTGTTAAACAAGGAGAAGAACAAATGATTGATTCAACAGAAGCTGAAAAAATAGCTTTTGAATTTTTAACTAGTGAATGGAATGTACCAACACAAGAACGAGATTGGTTTACGATCATGTCTTCTCAGACTCTAGGGGAAGATGGCTACAGTATAGAAATTGGTATTGATGGTTTTCCCGATCACTGGATTTTGGAAGTATACGAAAATGGTAAGTGTGAACCATACTATGAATTTATTTCTCCCATTAGAGATTCCGAAACTAATAGCGATTTGGAAGATTTACCCACCTGGATTTCACAAGTATTAATTGCTGAAAGAAAGCATAGATAGTTACTAGAGTCATACTAGTCAACAAGTACCGGAAGCAGGGAGAGTTTTAAGCAAAGAGCGAAAACCGGAGTGAGTATTAGTGATTAATTATTGAGATAAAAAGCAAAATATGCAGAACAAACAAAAAAGGACAAAGAGAAAAGATCATGAAAACAGCAGATTGGTTATTGAGAGAAGATGGCGTTTGCTGCTTATGTAAATCTGTACATGAATGGAATTTATTACAGGAAGAATATCGACTCTATCGATTTTTAACTGAAGTGGAAGATTTGATCAGATTATCAGCAGTAGAAGGAATAGATGAAGAAAATTATCTATCAGGGTTACGGATGCTAGTTAGAAAATTACTTCTTAACTGTTATGCCGTCAAAACTCGTTTACCTGAACCTAATCAAAAAACAGGAGTTTCTCTAGTTACACTTTACGATGAATTGGGATTTCCTCTCACTATTCAGACAGAAATGAATTTACCCGGTACAACTTCATCTATTCACAATCATGGCACTTGGGGCATAGTAATGGTGTTGCAAGGTAAACAGAAAAATACTTTTTGGCGGCGTGAACCTACAGATACCTCTCCCGATAAAATCAATCGTGTGGGAGAGAGAATTATCGAACCAGGAGATATTATTAGCTTTACTACTGAGGCGATTCATAGCACCGAAGTAGCCGGAGATGAACCAACAATAACCTTTAATTTATACGGGGAAACCTATGCTAGTAAAAGATTCCAATTTGATCCCGTTAATCAAACTGCTAAGCATTTTTGAGGAATGTTTAAATATATTGAATCCTCAAGACAAATAACTAAAAATTAAAATTAGGAGAAAAAAATAATGACTACCCAACCTATTTCTAATGAAGTTGCTCTGAGAATTGCCTTAGCGGCTAAAGCATTACCTGATGTGTCTATAAAAGATTTAATTACAGCTTTACAAACTGAAATTGACGATGAAATTAATGAAGAATCCTTGGCTAAAATCACAGTTACTCAATTAAAAAGAGCCTTTGGAAATATTTATGAAGTTGATAGCCAATGGGAAGGGGAAGATGCTGATAACAGTGACATAACAGCCTTTAAAGAAGCTGTGCGCATACTATGGGGCGAAACCAGCGAGTGTGAGGAACCTTTACCCATTGAAACATATCAAGAAGGAGATATGCCAAATTCTATCAGAATTGCTGTAGCTTCTAATACGGAAGAACTATTAGATGGACACTTTGGTTCTTGTCATCGTTTCTTGATTTATCAACTGTCTGTTGACCAATTAAAATTAATAGATGTTCGCTCAGCATTAGAAGCAGACTTGGCTGAAGAAAAAAATAAGTTCCGAGTTGATTTAATTAAAGATTGTGCTGTGGTTTATGTGGTTTCTATTGGTGGACCGGCTGCGGCTACAGTGATTCAGGCTAATATCTATCCCATGAAAATAGAACAAGGTGGTTCAGCTAGGACTATCTTAGCAGATTTACAAAAGGCGATCGCCACCTCCCCACCACCTTGGTTAGCTAAAATTCTAGGCATCTCAGCAGATAAGCGATTTAAAAACTATACAGCTAGTGGTCAATAGGAATTGGGAAATACATAAGCCTTAAGTCTTATGCAAAGAAACAAGCAATAAGGTTTTTTGCTTCACGCCTTAACTCATATCTTGCACGCAAGTACAAAAGTACAGAAATTGGCCAACAGGCGAGAGGGGGAGAGGGGGAGAGGGGGAGAGGGGGAGAAATATGGTTTTTAAGTATTTGCATCAATATCTCATAATATAACTGATTAAACGGACTTGATATTACTTCAAAACTCATTACTTCAAGACTTCAAGACTTCAAAACTCAACCACCATCAGTAACATTAGGTAAAGATGCAAGATCAAAGAAGACGCGGGCTTGTCACCTTATTTTTTCGGTTAATAGAGATTTGTCATAGATAGTAAGATGAAAAAACAAAATCAACAACGTATTCACGAAATTCAGCAACTCACAGGAGTAAAACCTACTCATGTTGCTGATTTAATTAGACTCGCTCAAATAATTGATAATCCCAATGGTTTAGCCTTCGGTAAAGTAGTCAATATTGATTGGCTAGATTTTGGTATACCTTCAGGTGTTGTAGATAATTTACGCTTCCTTGGAGAAAAGTATCGATATGAATCTCCCCATGTCTCAACTGACTTAGTTTGGGATCAAGAATTAACTCCAGAAACTCGTAGTTGGTTTATTGCCAATAAAAATATTCTCTGGAAGATTGAAGAAGCCTTTCCGGCATTGGATGAAGATTAGGACAAATATTATCTTAAAAAAATTAGGAGAAAATTATGCAAATTTTAGGGGCATTTAGCCGATTTGACCAATGTGTTCTGAATATGGCTTTAATTAATATCTGTGATAGCGAGGGTTATGTTGGTCAACAGATTCGCCAAAAAAACAACTTATCCCTGGAATCTAGCGATCCCATGAAGTATAATTTTGCACTTGGCTTAAATCAGTTTACTATCTATTTGCCCCACCCTGACCAAGAATATGAAGATATGACCTTGGAACAAGGATTAACAAAGGGATACAATGTTGAAGTTGAGCCTGTCAAAGATGAAAAGGACATAGTCTACAATATCCCCAAAGGGGCACATTTTGTAGTTTTAATGAAACAAAATAGAGTAGATGGTGATTTTGCTATTGCTGCTACCGGAATTTTTATTCGTCCTTTAGGTATTCTTAGCCTTGATGTCATCATAGATCCAGACCAAGGGGAATATCAGTCACTGGTTATCAAACATCCTATTATTAGAGATTATCCTCAAGATTGGGAAAGCAAATTAAGACTGTTTCTCACACAAGAAATCAAATGGGATGAATTGCCACAATTAGTCAAACATGTTGATCGCCTCTTCAACAGAGACTATAGACTACCTTCCTGGGATCAATATTACTTAACAGGAAACGGATTTTTAGGTGTGTAATCTAATTCTTGGCTAAAGTATTATAAAGCTTGCGCTACTATAGCAATGAGCCAATAGATGTTGACAAAAATGATGAAAAGCCCCCTCTTAGTAAGCTATCCTTTATAAGCAACTCACCAAACCCTTGTATAGCAAGGGAGCAGGGAGCAGGGAGCAGGGAGAGGGGTTTTAAGTAAAATTACTTAATTTGCCAAACAATGTATTTTTTTATACATTATTTTCTTAAACAAAATCTGAAAAAGCACTTATCCACAAGTTGGTGTTTTTGTCAAGTTTTATGTTAAGAAAGATGTTTATAAAGCATAGCGCAAGTTCGGGGGGTTGGGGGGAAAAGTTAGTGATAAATGTTGTTAACACCACTGCGGTCACTGCTATATCTCATATCTTGCACCTTAAAATTAGGTAAGATTTCAGAAGCAAAAGCAGCAGAACTTCTCAATTTGACGGTGGCAACCCTACGGTTGCGTCGTCTTGAAAATGAGGTTTATGCGATCGCTTAATGGAACGATTCTTGATGCAACAGCACTCATTGATTTTCACTCTGTTATATAGCAATGAGCGTTGTAGTGTTAACAATATTTATATTTACAGATCCCCCCAACCCCCACAAGGGTAGGTTTTTTACCAAGAGCTTGTAGTAATAGTAAGACAAGGTAGACAAGGAGGGAAAGTAGACAAGGAAGTATCTGTATTTTAGGTATACATTAGTCTGACAACACGCTGTTTTAATTGTATTATCTCCCTTGTCTCCTTGTCTTCGTTCCTCCCGGAGTCCCATATCAAAGCACCAAAACAAAAGTACAGAAATTGGCCGACAAGGGAGAATCAATTTTTAAGCGTTTAGGATCAATTCTCTTACTTCAAAACTCATTACTTCAAAACTCATTACTCAACCCCCACCAGTAAATGAGTGATAAAGATGCAAGATGTGAGTTGTCCCGTCCTCACCGAAATGTTAAAAACCTCCCCAAAGTCGGGAGAGGGGGGCTTTTCATGATAACTGTAAACATCTATTTGGTCATTGCTATATGTTGGGTTGCACGACCTTTAACCCAACCTACTGGCTACTGGCTTTCATAG
>NZ_JALKVM010000116.1:0-21045 GCF_057440575.1 Johannesbaptistia floridana | reverse complement strand
GATATAAGCTTGTAGGTTGGGTTAAACAAAGTGCAACCCAACAGTAAATGGTGATAATGCCATATAAACTATTCCTTCGATTAATTCAGCTTTTTTAACCTGAGACATGTTAGCGTAACGTTGTTCAAACTCATCCCTGCTGAGATGATCGCCGTTTTCCAAAGGAAGAATAGTTAAAGAAGAAGCAGGAATTTTCATGGGTAAAATCTATGTTGTTTTTCCTATTAAGCGTAAAGTAGAAAAAAAGGGAGAAAATCAATGAGCTACCAACAGAAAAAATACTATTATGTTTTGCTATTAACCTTAAGTTTAACCCTAATTTTCAGTTTATTTCCTGTAAAAGCTGAGTCACCACCTAATTTTGCTATTCCTGTTGAGTGTGATTTAGAATCCGATTGTTTTATTTTTCATTATGTTGATTTAGATCCAACTTCTGCCGCCGTTGATTTCAACTGCGGCAGACAAACTTATGATACTCATACAGGAACAGATTTCGGTGTTTCTGATTTAACAGTAATGGCAAGAGGTATTCCTGTAACTGCATCAGCAGGCGGTATGGTTTTACGAGTGCGTGATGGCATCCCTGATAAATTAGTAGAAAATCAAGAAGACAAAACAGGAGTAGAGGGTGTAGAGTGCGGCAATGGATTAGTAATCGATCATGGAGATGGATGGGAAACTCAATATTGTCATCTTCGTAATGGAAGCATTATGGTTAAACCAGGCACCAAAGTTGAAAAAGGAACAATTCTAGGAATGGTAGGCGCATCTGGTTTAGCTTCATTTCCTCATGTTCATTTAACTATACGCTATCAAAATCAAGTAGTAGACCCTTTTGTGGGAGTTAATCCTAATCCTGGCTGTAATGTAGATAAAAATCCTCTCTGGGAAGAAAGTTTAGCCTATAAACCTACAGGTTTAATTCGCGCCGGGTTTGCCTCTAAACCTCCAGAACAAATAGAATTATGGCAAGGGAAATTTACAGAAACTAGCATCCCTCAAAATAGTCCTGCAATTATTTTTTGGGTACACAGTTATGGTGTCTTAAAGGGAGATGTGGAATATTTCCAACTGAAAGCAGGTAATGGAGAAGTTGTTATTGAACAGGAAAAAACTATAGAAACACCTTATCGTAGCTGGGTAAGTTTCGTAGGAAAAAGAAATCTACAAAGGGGTGTTTGGCAAGGAATATATCAACTTAAACGAGATGATGATATTTTAATCAATGTTCAGCGTCAAGTTCAAGTTGAGTAAATTGCTACACTAACATCTTTGATTGAACTGCAACCACAGGAAAACTAACAGTAAAATTGCTCCCTTTTCCTAACTCAGAGGTAACAGAAATGTCACCCTTCATCCCTTCTACAAAGGTTTTGACAATTGCTAAACCTAAGCCTGTGCCACCAGTGGAACGGTTGCGGGCTTCATCAACTCGGTAAAATCTCTCAAAGATACGCTCTTGTTGTGCTAAAGGGATACCAAAACCGCGATCGCTAATTTGAATTTTACCTATTTTTTGTTCTTGCCAAATTCTTACAGTTACTTTTTCTGGTTCAGGAGAATATTTAACGGCATTATCGATTAAATTAAGTAATACTTGTTTAAAACGCTTAGAATCAACTCTAATTACTAATTCTTCAGCATGATTATCTATAGTTTCAATTATAATTTCTCGATGACTATACTGTTTAGCCATTTCTACTATTTCCATAACTAGAGGATAAACCAAAACCTGCTCTAAGTTAAAATACATTCCCCCATTATCAGCCCTAGCTAAATCTAGTAAGTCTTGCATTAACTGAATTGTACGTTGTGCTTCGCTGTAGGCGATTTCTAAAGCTTCCCGTTGAGGAGGTTTGAGATTATCGCCTCGACGGAGGGTACTTTGTAAATAACCAGAAACAATAGTTAGAGGTGTTCTCAATTCATGGGATACATTACTGACTAACTGTCTTTGATGCTCCCAAGCTTCAGATAGACGCAGCAGCATTGCCGTAACGGTGTCAGCTAAATCTCTAACTTCGGTGGGAGCTTTTTCTAGTTGAAAATGAGCTTCAGTGAGACCATCTGGATCTATTTTAGCGGTAGCTTGACTGATAGATTTAAGAGGAGAAAGAGAATAACAAACATAAAAGGCGATCGCCCCTGTCATCAAGCCTATACCCAAAGCTGTAGCTAGAGAAATGCTGCCTATTAATTCTCTAAACATAGTTTGCTCTCCGGTAATATCTTGAGCAATATACATAGTTCCTTGGTTGACTCCATTAACTTCAATGGGAGAAGCACACATCAGCCAATATTTTTTTTCTAAAGATTGTACCCGAGGAATTGCCGGAATATTTCTCAAGGTTAGTAATGCCGGGTTGAATCCTGATGATTTAGCAATAATTTGATTATTTTTACCTTCAATCCAGAGGATAGTATTGTCATCGCTGAGATTGTCTATAGCTTTTTGTAAAGCTACATCCATAGATACCATCTGATTGTAGATTTCTACATCGTGGGGGAAGCGATCGCCTATGTATTCAATTGTCTGTTTATGACTAGAAATCAGAATATACTGCATTCTCACACTAATCCAACTAGCTACACCTCCTAAGCCTAAAGCTGACAGGGTGGCAATTCCTAAAGTCATCCGTACTCTCAAAGAGTTTAAATCTAGCCAATGATTTATTCTTGGCCGTAACTTTTCTAGTAATTTCATGTCCTACCGTTTTGAGTTCAATCAGAAAGTATTAATACTTTCTAGCATAAGAAATGATTATGAGAAACTTCTGAGTAGCAGGAAGTAATAAGTAATAATTTAAAAAATTTTTAGAAAAATCTTGACATTTTTCTAGAGTTTAATGTTAATATATATATTGTGAGAGCGATGGGATGTCGCCAAGCGGTAAGGCAGCGGGTTTTGGTCTCGCCATTCCTAGGTTCGAATCCTAGCATCCCAGTTAAACAGTAATAGTAAATAAGGGTATGAGTTTATCGCATCTCATGCCCTTATTTATTATTTATTCTTTTTCAAAATTTAGAGATACACCATTCATACAATAGCGTTCCCCGGTGGGTTTAGGACCATCAGGAAAAACATGACCTAGGTGACTACCACATTGGCTACAATGAACTTCCACCCGCGTCATAAACAAGGAGCGATCTATAGAAGTTTCGATAGCGCCATCTATTGGTTTCCAGAAACTAGGCCAACCTGTGCCGCTATTATACTTGGTTTCTGAGGAAAACAAGGCTTGACCACAAGCGGCACAAACATAGGTACCTGCTTCGTAGTTTTTATCTAACTTACTGGTAAAAGCTCTTTCTGTGCCATGTTTTCTTAAAACTTGGTATTGTTCCGGTGTGAGTATTTTACTCCATTCTTCATCAGATTTATTAACAGGAAATTGTTTTTTTGAATCTTTAACCATTATCTATAGCGTAAAAAAAGTATAAATTATCTTCTTACTCTTAGTTTAACGCAAAGCAAGACAGTCTTTATCTATCTCTAGTTCTTCTTACTACTACTTTTACGTTTGTTAGACTGAGAATTGACAGTTTTGTGGTTGTTATTCTCAGAATTTGGTTCAAAAATCGGAATAGTAAAATGAAATTGACTGCCTTGATTTTTTCCCGAAGATTCTGCCCAAATTTCTCCCCCCCAATTGTTAACTATTTGACGGCAAATAGCTAACCCTAAACCAGTTCCCCCTGTACTTCTTCTCAAAGCACCCTCTGCTTGATAAAAACGGTCAAATACTTGATTGAGAAGATTTGGTTCAATGCCTCTGCCTGTATCTGAGACAATTACTTCTAAATTATCAGGATTATATCGACTGACTTGAATAGTTACTTGACCTTCACCACCAGTAAATTTACAAGCATTATCTAGAAGTTTTGCCAATACCTCTACTAACCATTCTCCATCCACACGAACTAGGGGGACATCTAAGGTAACTAGGTTTTTAACTTGTGGGATATTATCCTCACTAGAACGCGATCGCATGTGACTTAAAGATAATTCCACACATTCTGCTAAAGAGATAGCTTCTGGATTCCAATCTACTCTACCACTCTCTAACTGTGACAGGGTCAAAAAATCTTGTACTAACTTGCGCATTCTTTCGGCATCTTGTAAAGCTGTATTCAGCATTACTTGTCGTAGGTTTGGAGACATATCAGGTTCCGAAGCCAAACTTTCTAAACAGACTTGAATAGTTGATAGAGGAGTACGTAATTCATGTCCCGTAATTGCCACCAGATTAGAACGTGTACGGTCTAACGCTTCTAATTGTTCATTTAATTCTTCTAGATTAGCGTAGCTTTCTGCTTGAATTAGAGCTACACTGATTTGAGTTGCCACTGTATCTACTAAAGCTAAATCTTCTGGCTTCCAAGTAGTTGTTTCTGGACCACAATGGTGTAACTCCATCATCCCTAACAATCTTCCCTGATAAATAAGTGGTACTAGTAGCCAGGAGAAAATAGAACAACTCTCAACTAAATTTTTAATTTTATTTTGAATACGTGGGTCTTGTTTAGTATCTTCTATAGTTAGGGTATCTCTCAACTCCAGTACTTCTTCAAACAAAGGATTATTTTTTAGGGGCCAACTTTTGCCTTTAAGCGAGATTACCCCATCCTTAATAAACTCGTGTTTAATTTTGGTGTTAAGGTCATTTTCTTGGCAACGGTAAACTAGACAACGACAAACCCCCAAACCTTCTCCTAGTTTTTCTACGGCTACTTGTAAAATTTCTTCTGGATTTAGTGATTTTCTGATGGCGCCGATAATTGAGTTAAGTAATCTCTCTTTTTTTTCCTTTGTTGCTAAAAAGCGATTAGTTTTTTGTAGTTTATACTGACTTGCTTGTAAATAAGTTACTAGGCGCTGTACAAACGGATCTATTTGGGTTTTATCGAAATTAGCGGGGATTAATTTGTTTTTACTTACAGTATTTGGTTCTAAGTAAGTTTTTCTAGCTCGATTAACTTTTGCTTTTAAATCTTTTCTGTATATTGATATACGTTCTAATAAGATTGACGCTGATGTTAGAGTTACTTGTTTATCAAAGGTGAATATTCCTTCAAAACGTCTACTATTATCCACCAGTTCGGCATCTATTTGTTCTGGCAACTTTTGACGTTCTCTACAGACTAGACAACAGGAATATTCTGCACCAATAATTACTAGATGCCACTCTTGAGCTATAGTATCTTTTGAATCAAAGGCAACTTTTTCATAAATACCTGAACCACTAACAAAACTTGTTTCTGGTGCGGCTAAGATGTATACTTGGTCACTCAATCGTCCTAGACGTTCATAACGACCTGCTTCTTGCTTGTAGAAACGTTCCTTTTGAAAACTAGCAATAATTAGTGGTGGTAAACCCCGATTATTTTTTTTGGCTAATACTTGATCCTCCATAGCATGAGAAAGTGCTGTTAAGGAGGATTTAAAGTACATTTGGGTACGTAAGGATGGTAAAGCTTCTAAAAGCTCTGTTAATACTGATTTGAGGATTTGCATCGATTGCTTTGTTCGATTTTACCTGTTTTAACTCTTTTTCTTGCTCCAATTACCAAGAAGAGTGTGGACTAATTTAAGTTTAGTGAATTTTAGTGCTCTATGAACTATCCTACAAAAAAACGTTTCCATAAAATTAACGGCTATTGATTTAAACGGGAACATTTTGGGTAGGTGGGAGGTATTACAATACTGCTCGGTTAGTGTCGAAAACGCCTCTGTGAGGGTAATTTAGAATTTAGAATTTAGAAACAAGATTTCATTGAAATTCTTAACCTTTGCCCCTTGCCCTTTGCCCTTTGCACTATCCTCACCGACAATTATAAATTCCTTAACCGAGCAGTATTGGGAGGTATTAGGTTTTAGGAGAGAAAGAAAAAGGTTATCAGGGTGGATAAGTGTGAGGGAAGTGTGGGAGTTATCGAGAGGAAAAAGGTTTGGCACTAAGGGAAAAATACCCAGCAGAGGCAGAAAAACTAGCAGGCATTTTACCAATACCAAAAAACCTGAAACCTCCTCTTAACTAGCTTGTGCCTCCTTAAGTTGGTAGCCAATTAACTTATAGTTTTTAATGTTTTCAATGACTCTTCAACGTGGCCTTGAAAATTGAGTTGTGACTCGAAGATATGTCTAACTATTCCTTCTTTGTCAATTACATAGGTAACACGTCCTGGGAGAACAAATAGAGTGGGAGGCACCCCATAAAGTTTTCTTACTTGGTTATTAGTGTCACTCAAGAGAGTGAAGGGAAGATTATGTTTATTAGCAAAATTCTGATGAGATTCAGGGGAGTCAGCGCTAATGCCAATCACTTCAGCTCCGGCTTCTTGAAACACTGTATAACTATCACGAAAGGCACAAGATTCAGCGGTACAACCGGGGGTATCATCTTTGGGATAAAAGTAGATAACTACAGACTTTTTCCCGGTGAAATCACTAAGTTTAATAGATTCCCCAGACTGAGAAGTTAGAGTAAAATCTGGAGCGCGATCGCCTACTTTTATTGAAGAATTAGCCATAATCACTTAATAGGTTTTACTTTATTTTATCTTAAATTTGACACTTATTAATCTAGTATTCTCTCTCATCTGGTAGCAGTGCTTTCAACCTATCGGTGGTTTTGGTAAAATAATTAAAGATAGAAAATAAAAGCGCTAAAAAATTGGAATTAATTGAAATTGGTAAATTGGTTCTACCTCCTGTTGCTGGAGCTATTATTGGTTATTTTACCAATGACTTGGCTATTAAAATGCTTTTCCGTCCCTATAGAACAATCTATATAGGGAAAAAGAGGTTGCCATTTACCCCGGGTTTAATCCCCCGTAATCAAGAACGTTTGGCTAAACGAGTAGCTGATACTATCATGGGTTCGCTACTAACTCCTGACGAGTTACAAAAATTAGCAAAAAGATTATTGGCAAGAGAAAGAGTGCAATCTGCTATTCTCTGGCTGTTAAAATCAGCGTTAACTCAAGTAAAAGCAGATAAAGAACAGAAAACAGCGAAAATACTCTCAGATGTGTTGAGAGATTTATTCAGTGAATCTTTACCCCGTTTACTAAAGGCTTTATCTCGTCGTCAAGATTTTCTCTCAACTCAAATTAATCAGATTTTTGACCAGGTTTTATTAGAGTTTAAATTGAGTGACTTACAAGCTAAACAACTAGCTGATTGGATAATTGATGTGGTTATCCCTCCTAATACCATTCGACAAGCCTTAATAGATTTTTTGAGCGATCGCAATATTCAAGTTATAGATGATGGCTTTAAAGAAAAAACTAGCGGCACTTATTGGGTAGTAGCTAATATTTTTGGCTTACGTAACTCTTTGATTCGTCTGCGCAATTTTTGTTTAGATGAGAAGGAAATGGCTAATACCCGTCTTCAGGAGTTAATTTTATCTCTAGAAATACGTAATCGTCTCATTAACTGGTTTCAAACTCTCTCTCTACAAAATTTACCAGTATCCACCGTTAAACAACTGCGTGTTACTGTAAGAGAAAGTGTACAAACATATCTTCAAGAACAGGGCTCGCCATTTATTCAGAAATTCGGTCAATCTATAGACTGGGATAGTGTAGCTGTATTAGTTATCAAAAGATTGCAAGCTTCAAATGCCGTAACTACCTCCCTCGGGGTGATTAGTCAGGAGTTAGCCCTAATTTTAGAACGTTATTTAGAAGAAGATTTAGAAAAAATAGTCGCTCAAGCTATACCTATTTTAGCCATAGATGAGGTGATTATAGATAGAGTTAAATCTACTTCAGCAGAAGAGTTAGAAATAGCTGTCCAGGGTATTGTTAAAAATGAACTTCAGGCAATTGTCAACCTTGGTGGTCTTCTCGGTTTCTTTATTGGTTTACTACAGACTTTTATTTTATTATTCAGCGCTAATAGTTAGGCTAATCTCTATGGAATTAGCGATTGATTTACTTATCATCCGTAGTTTATTTAAGGAGTATGTGGATTTTGGGGAAGTTGGTAAGGCAAATTTATATTATCTTTATCTTTTTGTATTTGATTTGACTCGGGGGTATTTGTATCTGAGGAGGGAGTAGGTTGAGGTGATTTGTTGATTATTACACCTATTGCTACTAACAAGATTATCGGTAAAGCAATTAGTATCTTCTTTTTAATAGGTGAGGGTGAATTAATGATTTGTGTGGGTTGAGATTGACTACTATTGCTTGAATGATTTATCTCCTCATTTTGATTAACAACCTTTTTGTCAGAGTTGGTTGTTACTTTTGCCGTTGGATTTTCCGAAATATTTAATAAAGCATCACATTTATCATCTTTGATAGTATCTTTGATAGCTTGTAAATCTATTAAAACTTGTTGCAGGTTACTATATCTTTCCCTAAGAGAACAACGAGTCATTTTATTGAGAATTTCAGTTAATTTATCACTAACTGATACCCCAACAGGAACATCATCTCTCCAATGGATGTTTCTTTGTTCATCAAAGTTCAAAATTACAGGGTTTTTCCTGGTTAATTTTTCAATCCCGACTATACCCAAAGAATAAATATCACTAGCATAACAGGGTTGTCCTTGAGCTTGTTCTAATGACATATATCCTGATGTGCCAACCATAACACTTCGGTTATTCATGATTTGTGTCGTAATTTCTTTGACTACTCCAAAATCAATTAAAACAATTTTATTATCTGAATCACGCAAAATTAAATTTTCTGGTTTAATATCTCGATGGATTCTATTATTTTGATGAACTTCTATGAGAGTATTGCCCACATCCTGGATAATTTTAATTACATCATCTTCTGTGGCCTCTAGCATAACTTTATCTAAAGTCTGGCCTTTTATATATTCTTGTACCAAATAGCAATGCTGTTCATCTGTAAAATATGCTTTCAGTTCAGGAATAGAAGAATGTCTACCTAAGTCTTGTAAAGCTTTTGCTTCTTTTTTAAATAAATCTTGACATTTTGCGACTATTTGAGGGTCAACACTAGGGGGGTTAAGTTGTTTGACTACACATAATTCTGGTTCTGGCAGATGAATATCTTCAGCCAGAAAAGTTTGTCCGAAACCACCTTCTCCCAATTTTTTAATTATTTTGTATCTGTTATAAAGAATCTTTCCCGCTAGGGATGACACTTGGGACGAATTAATCATGTTTTCTTATAAATTAATTAAGGCTAGTCTTTATATAATAATTATAGTTTGGCAAGATAAATTTTGTACAACAAAAAGTACAGTCAAAATAATTACGGCTATCACCGTACTTGTCGTGAAGCAAAACTTACCTATTATAGGTAATAGGCATTCTAGCATTCTAGGAATAGGGGAGAAAGTGTAACAAAAAATAGAATTTTTCCCATAATACCGAGAAATTTATATTTATAAAATATTACAGTTTATCTACTATAAGGTCTAGATTTATTCAGCAAGCCCTAAATAAGTTTTAACTATTTTTAATCTAACAACGAAATCAACAAAGACGATAAGCGATCGCCCATTGAAGTTAATCATCTGATTAATTGATGTTCTTTCATCAATTTTTGACAGCAATAGACCACCAATTCTTCTAACTCATTTAGTTTCCTGCTTACAAATAATCATCTAACTCCACTTCTAAAATGCAGTCAGAAGTAGGTTTAGCTACACAAGTCAAGACATAGCCTGATGCTATTTGCTTTTCACTTAAAAACATTTGTTCAGACTGATCTACTGTTCCTGATATTATCTTTCCTTGACAAGTAGAACAAGCACCCATGACACATTCAAAAGGAATTTTTATTCCCTGTTCTGATGCTTCTTCCAGTATAGAATCTGTTTCTTGAATTTCAATTGTCTTTTGAAAATTTTTTCTTTTGTTAATTAAAGTTACATTATATTTGACCATATTTACCTTTATTATAATTTTTATAATTGATGATAATTTAGCAATTAATACCAATTATTTTGTTTTCCTAAACTCTTAAATTATTCTATAGCTTTAGTTATTAACTTTCGAGTTTCTTCTTTAGTTAACTCTGGTTTAGTCCAACTGATGATCCACCTATCACCTGTTCCCATAAATTCCATGTCATTATCGCGGCCTGGTTTACCCAATGCCTCAATCAATAGTCTAGTCAATATACATGGACTAGTTACTTGATTAATCACCACAGTAGTGATTAGGCTATCAGGATTATCTGAACAAGATTCGTGATCTATAGATTCAATTTTCATAGAATAACTTATTTATGACTATTTACTCATTTAAATCCTTTTACTTAGCAAATGTGGTAAATATGGCTACTATTATCATTACCAAGTTTTAAAGCTTAATTATTTTTTAAGAATATTTACTAAAAGTATAGAATCAACTATGAGTTGTGACGAATCAAATAATTCGCCCCATCATAGAGTCAAGCAAAAAGAGGTTTTTATTGTAAAAAATAATTAATTAAGAGGATTATGCTCGCTAATCAGCTTTTCTACCCTAGCTTCTTCTACTTTACTAAGTATTTTTTTAGATTCGTGGAGGTCTCGTTGAGTTTTAGTTAAACTAACTGTAGAGCCTACAGAAAAAGCTAATCCCATACCCATAAATCCTTTAGTCCATCCATCTACTGGGAGATAAATGATACCTATTGATGTGGCCCCTACGGAAATTACAAAAGATAGCCAAGTTTGAATTACCCAAGCGGTGCTGTGATCTTGGTTAAGAGGATGATTAGCCATATAAAAAATCCTGGTAAAATATCTCTACTATTAATTATATATATTTTTTTCTAGGTAACCATGGGAATAATTACAGGAAAAACAAAAATACTAGGGGTAATTGGGCATCCGGTAGAACATTCTCTCTCTCCAGTAATGCACAATGCCGCTATTACCGCCTTGGGAGTAGATTATGTGTATTTACCCTTTCCAGTAAAACCAGAAACCTTAGCAGAGGCGATCGCTGGTTTAGAGGCTATTGGTTGTACTGGTTTCAATGTTACCATCCCCTATAAACAGGAGATTATGGCCTTTTGTCAAGAGGTATCTCCCCTAGCCCGACTTGTAGGCGCTGTTAACACAGTGACTCGTACTTCTAGGGGTTGGAGTGGTGACAATACTGATGTTGCTGGTTTTCTGGCACCTTTACAAAAATTAACAGGTAATTGGTCAGAAATTAACCCAGTGATACTGGGTTGTGGTGGTGCCGCGAGGGCGGTGGTAGTAGCCTGTAGTGAATTAGGGTGTCCAGAAATCAGGGTAGTAGGGCGTAGTCGAGATAAATTAAGCTTATTTGCCCAAAGTTGGACCCAGGTAGGGTTAAAAACTCCCATAGCTGTGCATCAATGGTCAGAATTAGCTCAAATTTTACCAACAACTAAATTGCTAATCAATGCTACTCCCATTGGTATGTATCCCCGGATAAGTGAATCTCCCCTCACTCCTGATTTAGTTGATTTAGTGCAACCAGGGGCTATAGCCTATGATTTAATTTACACACCCAATCCTACTAAATTTCTAGCTAGTTTAAAAGCAAGAGAGGTAATCGTTATTGATGGTTTAGAGATGTTGGTGCAACAAGGGGCTATAGCCTTACAGATGTGGTTGAAAAAATCAGTTCCCCTAGAGATTATGCGACAATCTCTAATGAATTTTCTAAAACTGGCTTAAACATTATCCAAAAAATCAACTAAACCTTCGAGGAAAGATGAGTCTAGACTTTCAGAAACATCTTCTGTAGACAGATTATCTGATTCAATAGAATCAGCTAGAGGAATTTCGTCAGCTATGCCAATTAATATGATACGAAAAGCCGTTCTTTGTAATTCTTCGATAGATAAATCTAGACGTGGGGCCATTTTTTCGATAGTCAATCTACCATCAACGAGTTCCCAAACTTTTAATTCTGTGTGATTCAGACGTAGATGTGGTTCTCCCTCAATTGTTTTCATCAAAGATGAAGTTGGTTCAGGGAGTTTTTCTGCTAAAGCACTCCAATCTTTTAGGGCTCTTAATCCTGCTAGAGTAATTTCTGTAGCAGGAGCGCTTAACCCGGTCATTTCTACAAGGGGAATATTTTTTACCTGGGTAAACTCAAAATAGGCATTTTGTATAGTAAATAGTGTACAAACTGTACGCATTACTTGAATGCCAAAGAGCATTTTTAACTCTTCTGCGTTTAAGATGCTTTTACTTTTAAGAGATAAACCCAAAGGTCTAGTTATCTCTTCGTCTTTTATCTGATCGCTATTTTCTATAAGATTACGTTTACACATCAAAGAAGTTAAACCCAACCCATCTAAACGATTAGCTGCGGCGACAATTCTACCTTGGTGAGACCAAATATAATATGGTTGGAGATTTTTCCTTTGTAAATTGAGAGTTAGTAAACCAGTTTTCTGGCCTTGGTCTAAGAAAAGAAACAATTCTGCTAGGGAAAAATCTGCTAGATAACCGCTAATAGCCATTTCTAATTCTCCCTATATACTACTTTTTTGTAACAACTGTTTGACTACCACAATTACAGATTGGGCAACTGAACCTTTTTGTGTAGCATTTAAAACTACTATTGGTGGTCGCTTTGACTCATTGACAAATCCTAAAGCTAAAGCCATATTATCAACAGGCCAAGCGCCAGAACAATCACAATGAGTTAAACCAATCACCATAGGGATATTTACTCTTTGATTCATAAAGTTAATAATCCTTCGGGCATTCAGAAATTCACCGGGCTTATTAGCCGCAACTAGCAACATATAACCGTGGGCTTTACGAATCAGAATATCCCACATAAAATCAAAACGTGCCTGTCCTGGGGTTCCATACATATGCAACGCCATATTAGGATTAAATTGTAACCGTCCAAAATCAAGAGCTACAGTTGTTTTGGCTTTAAATAGTTGAGTTTCGTCTGTTGCCCGGCGATCTGTATCTACTGGTGTTATTTCACTAATAGTCCGAATAAAGGTAGATTTACCAGCGCCAACAGGTCCAGTGATGACTAGGCGCATAATTTCCATAGTTGTTAACTCCTTGAAATTGAGAGGTCAGAATCATAATTCTCTCTCTTGTTATTTATCTTCTACAGGTATACCGCTAGAGGCTAGAAAAAGGGAGTCATACCAAATTTATTTTTGAAGATCAAACTCCCTACCTAATTCATGAGGTTGTAATTAGCCCAAAACTGGTTTTAACTCCTCTAGAGAGCGTTTAATTTCTAGCATCAATAGTCCTTGTTTAACAGCTTTACTGGCTAAAACCAGGAAAACTGCGTCTTCACCGCAACTGGTTAATACTCCGTAGCCGTCCTTTCCTTCTACGTAAATTCTGTCAATACCGCCACGATTCAATTCGCTACCGATACGTTCACCTAAAGAGAGCATGGCTGCGGACATCGCTGATACTCTTTCTTCATCCATCCCTGAAGGTAGACTTGAAGCTAAGCTCAAACCATCTGGTGTTACTACTGCTGCACCTTGTACATCGCTGGTACCTGAGACAAAGTTGTCTAAAATACTGTTGAGTTTTTCACTATTAATTCCCATTGTAAATAACCTCTACTTTTTTTATAATTGACTATACTATTTCATGGTTCCCGCGCCACTGGTTACTAATCGCCGGAAGAGACCTTCTGACCAACCTGTTTCTCTTAAAACTGCCGCTTGTGATACTTCTATATAAGCTTGTTCTATATAAGCTAGGTCAATCATGCAGATTTTACTCAGTGAGTCTTTTAAATCGCTATCTTTTCCTTCGGCTTGCAGTTTTTTTTCTGCTTCTCTAACTACTGTGGCCATAGCTGGTACTACATGTTGTGGCCCAATACCAATTCTTACATGAATCAAACCAATCCGCCAACGGCGATTGGCATATTCACTACCCCAATCGTCCATACCTGTGAACATTTCCTTAAACCATTCGGTAAAGGTTTCATGAAGACGATGCCTTCTTCCCTCTGACTCTTGGATAATCGCATCCATCTCTGAATCTCTTCCCAAATAATCATAGAAGTGATCCGCCATCTCCGAAGCAATTGAGGCACCCCATTCAGCATTGGCTTTGAGGATTGCTTTATCCTCTGCTGAGAATGCCATCCTTGCTTCCATTTTTTGCATAAATTCTTGTGGATTTAACATTTAATTCCTTTTAATGCGATGCAACTGCTTAATTTCGGTTTTAGATAAATTAAATTCTAAGTTTATCTAATTTATTTTTAGCATTAAATTAAGATTTGTTTGTTAATCTTTGTTTTTTTTTAATAAAAATATGTTTTTATTCATATTCAATAGTTAACACGATCACAAAAATTAATTATTTTTTAATAAATTTTAGGCGTTTTTAATGCTTTAACCTAATCAAATTTAGTTCCCTTTGGCTCAGACCAAAGCATCTTTACCTCAGACCAAAGCATCTTTACCCAAAGTTACTGGTTGTGTTTGAGTAAGGAGTAAGGAGTAATGTACAAATTTGGTATCTCAAACTGTAGGTTGGGTTGAAGAATGAAACCCAACATTAATTTTATGTTAAATAAAAATATATATCATTTCAAAGGACTCATGAGGTATACCTAACTCGGTGCCTCGGTGCCTCACCTCATTTTTATCGTAAGTATTCACCCGAACTTGATATAAGGCACCAAAACAAGCAACAAAAATGATTTTTTCCTGAGATTAGTTAGTACAATAATACTAGTGCGCACCGAGATACCGGTGTTAACCCCCATTCTTTCTAATCTTCCTCAGGTGGTGCTGTTAATACTTCAAAAACAGTTTGAGCACATGATTTACTGTTTGGGTCAATAGTTTTTACTCGTTCACTCACTTCTTTTGCTTTTTCAATCTCTCCAATTTTGGCGAAGATATAACCAGTTGCGGCATAAGCGTTCAAGTATAAACTAATTATAGGTTCTTCTTGACGACCCATCAGGATTGGTTCTTTGAGAATCCAATCTTGAGGAAGCTTTTCTTGTGCTTCTATCAAAGCTAAAACTCTATTAGCCATTTCTAGTGCAACATTCGGTTGGTTTTTATAGAAGAAATAGCGGTAGGCGCTGACTAAGACATCTAAATTATTATCAGCTTGATCAATTGCTTGATTGATATACGATGTAGACAGTTCCGTGTTTTCCCAATGATTGGCGGCCAAGTTCAAAAGCTCTTTCACTTTTGCAGGAACATCATACCACGGCAATTCTTGAGGAGCAAGATTCATCTTTCCGCCCTCATGGAGACTCTCGCTAAACCTCTCATCAGGTTAGCGATGAGAGGAAATGAGGGACCATTATTATGTTGCATAGTTATATCCATCCGCTTTGTGAATAGGTTTACAGTATTCGTTTGGATTCTAGAAGAGTTAAAAACATTTAGCGGTAACGAATGTAGCAAAACCAAGAAAGAGAGTATTTACCGCGAGTAGGTTTTGGCATAATGAAAATAAAGTAAAGAGAAAACATATTATGAGTAAAGCCTGGCAATTTTGGATTGATCGCGGTGGAACTTTTACCGATATTGTCGCCAGAAATCCACAGGGAAAGATAGTAATCAAAAAATTACTCTCAGATAATCCACAACAGTATCCAGATGCACCACTACAAGGAATTAAAGATATCTTGGGTGTAGAAAAAGACCAGGCTATACCTACCGAAGAGATAGAAATCATTAAGATGGGAACCACAGTGGCAACTAATGCCCTCTTAGAGAAAAAAGGCGATCGCACAGTCCTAGTGATTACCCAAGGTTTTCGAGATGCTTTACGCATTGCCTATCAAAACCGTCCTCATCTCTTCTCTAGAGAAATTCTCCTACCAGAAATGTTGTACGAAAGAGTAATTGAGGTCCAAGAACGCTACGACGCTCAAGGTAACGAGTTACACGGAGTCCCCCTTGACCAAGTTAAACAAGATTTACAACTAGCTTATCAAGCTGGAATAACTAGCTGTGCCATTGTCTTTATGCACGCCTATCGTTACCCAAGACATGAACAAATAGTAGAGAGAATCGCTTCAGAAATTGGCTTTACTCAAATATCTGTTTCTCACCAAGTTAGTCCCCTAATTAAATTGGTCACTAGAGGAGACACCACCGTGGTTGATGCCTATTTATCTCCCATTTTACAGCGCTATGTGGCCCAATTTGCTTCCCAATTAGGCGGTGATAATTTAGCATCTCTACCAGTTAAGTTGATGTTTATGCAATCTAATGGGGGATTGGTAGAAGCTAGTCAATTTAAGGGCAAAGATAGTATTCTTTCTGGACCTGCGGGAGGGATAGTTGGAGCGATTAAAACCTCTTCTCTGGCTGGGTTTGAGAAAATTGTTACCTTTGATATGGGAGGGACTTCTACAGATGTGGCTCACTACGCCAGAGAGTATGAGCGCAGTTTAGAAACAGAAATAGCAGGGGTAAGAATGTGTACCCCAATGCTATCTATTCATACTGTTGCCGCCGGAGGAGGTTCTATCATTAGCTTTGATGGTTCTCGTTATCGTGTGGGACCTGATTCTGCTGGGGCTAATCCAGGTCCTGCAAGTTATGGTAATGGTGGACCTTTAACAATTACTGATTGTAATGTATTGGTAGGTAAGCTGCAAGCAGAATTGTTTCCCCAAGTTTTTGGTCCCGAGGGTAATTCTCCTCTAGATATAGAGATAGTTAAAGAAAAATTTACTCAATTAGCAGCAGAGATTGGCAATGATTCCCAAGTAGAGGAAGTAGCGGCGGGATTTTTGGCGATCGCCGTAGAAAAGATGGCGAGTGCCATCAAAAAGATTTCCTTAGAAAGGGGTTACGATGTTTCTTCCTATACTCTCTGTTGCTTCGGTGGCGCTGGGGGACAACATGCCTGTTTAATTGCTGAGGCTTTGGGTATTAAACAAATATTTATTCATCCCTATGCTGGGGTACTCTCTGCCTACGGCATTGGTTTAGCAGATATTCGTATTATCAAAGAAAAAACCGTAGAGGTGAGATTAACTGAGGATGTCATACCAGAGTTGGAGAAGATTTACCAAGATTTACGTAGGGAGGCTGAAGCAGAATTAAGCCAACAAATAACCACAACCGAAAAGCAAATTACCCTTAACTATGAAGTCCATATTAAATATGCTGGCACAGATTCCCCTCATCCTGTCAATTTTAGCAATCTCAAAGCAATAGTAGCTCAATTTGAAGCGGATCATCAACAACGCTACGGTTTTATTATCCCTGATAAACCCCTAGTAGTAGAAACAGTGGCCTTAGAATTAATTTGTCCTACCCATTCTCTAGAGGAGTCAATTTCTCTCACTCCTCGCCAAGGTTCACTATCTCCCCAAACCACAGTACAAGTATATACAGCTAATGCTTGGCATCAAACTCCAGTATTCCAAAGGGAAGATTTACAACCAGGAGATTCTCTCCTAGGACCAGTTTTAATCCAAGAAGCTACAGGAACTAATATGATTGAACCTGGTTGGGAGGGGAGAGTAGGCGATCGCGGTGAACTAATTATTGTTCAAGTAGAAACTTCTTCTTCTCTTACTCATTCTACTTCTTCAAATATCAAACAGGCAGATCCGGTATTATTAGAAATTTTTAACAATCTCTTTCGTTCTATAGCCGAACAAATGGGCACAACTCTACAAAATACCAGTCATTCTGTCAACATCAAAGAAAGATTAGATTTTTCCTGCGCTATCTTCGACCAAGCGGGACAATTAGTAGCCAATGCACCCCATATTCCTGTACATTTAGGCTCAATGAGTGAAAGTGTTTGCAGTTTAATTGATACCCATGGAGATATTCTTCGACCTGGAGATGTTTATATTCTCAATAATCCCTATAATGGGGGAACTCATCTACCAGATATTACCGTAATTACTCCAGTTTTTCTCAATTCTGCATCTCCTCTGTTTTATGTAGCTTCTAGAGGTCATCATGCGGATATTGGTGGTATGACTCCTGGTTCTATGCCTCCCTACAGTACTTCTATTGAACAAGAGGGGATTCTTATCGATCATTTCTGTTTAATCAAAGCAGGAAAATGGCAAGAACAAGATTTAAAATTACTCTTAACAAATAGTAAATATCCTGTACGTAATTTAGCACAAAATATAGCCGACCTTCAAGCACAAATTGCCTCCAATCAAAAAGGAATTAAAGAATTAGCTAATCTGGTGGCAAACTACGGTTTAGAAACTGTACAAGCTTATATGAATTATATTCAAGAAAATGCCGCAGAATCTGTGCGCCAAGTTATTGCTAATTTACAGGAAAATAGCCAGTTTAGTTGTGAGTTAGATAATGGGGCGATTATCAAAGTAGCAGTTAAGGTAAATTTAGAACAACGTACTGCTAAAATCGATTTTACTGGTACATCAGCCCAACTCTCTAATAATTTTAATGCTCCCACGGCTGTGTGTAAAGCTGCTGTACTCTACGTTTTTCGCACTTTAGTAGCTGATGATATTCCCCTTAATAGTGGGTGTATACAACCCCTAGAGATAATTATCCCCCCTAATAGTTTTTTAAATCCCCATTATCCGGCGGCGGTAGTGGCGGGTAATGTAGAAACTTCTCAAATAATCACTGATTGCCTCTATGGTGCTCTTGGAGGTATGGCTGCATCACAGGGTACTATGAATAATTTTACTTTTGGTAATGAGAACTATCAGTACTATGAAACTATCTGTGGGGGATCTGGTGCAGGACCTAACTTTTCTGGTACAGATGCAGTACAAACTCACATGACTAACTCACGTCTCACAGACCCAGAAGTATTAGAATTACGCTTCCCTGTCCTCCTAGAAAGCTTTAGTATTCGTCCTGATAGTGGGGGTAAGGGGCTATATTCTGGAGGTAATGGGGTAATTCGTCGTCTGAAATTTTTAACAGGTATGACCGCTTCTATTCTCTCAAATCGCCGTGTTATCCCTCCTTTTGGTTTAAATGGTGGTGAAGCGGCAGTGGTAGGGAAAAATTATGTGGAACGTCGGGATGGTTCTGTTGAATTGTTGTCGGCTACAGATACAGTTGATTTACAACCTGGGGATATATTTGTGATTGAAACCCCCGGAGGCGGAGGTTGGGGCTCTGAGGAGCTTGCATCTTTACCTAATGTTACTGGTGGTGGTTGAGTAATGAGTAAGGAGTAAGGAGTAATGAGTTTTGAAGTAATGAGTTAAAGAATTAATGCTAAAAATATAGAAGCAGCCCATTAGCGACGGAGTAAAAATCTTGCGCGTTCTTCATGGCGCCAGAGATATCGACCAGTTACTCTAGCCATAGAACTGGTAGCGGGTTTTTGAAAAAGAGAAAAAATTGAAATTTAACTGAGTATTAATACTTGTTTATTAGGACTTTTTGCCTTGGTTGACTTAGTACTTTTGTACTGGTGCAAGATGTGAGTTGAGTAGAATTAGGGAGTTGAGAATCAGGGGGGGAGCGATCGCCTCAGATCTTGCATATTTATCACTCATTTACTTGTGGTGGTTGAGTAATAAGTAATGAGTTTTGAAGTAATGAGTTAAAGAATTGATCCTAACCCCTTAAAAATTGATTCTCGCCTGTTGGCCTATTTATAGCAGTGACCGCAGTGGTGTTAACAACATTGATCACAAACTTTTCCCCCCAACCCCCCTTACTAAGGGGGGCTTTTCATCATTTTTGTCAACATCTATTTGCTCATTGCTATAGTACAATTGCACTGGTGCTTTGGTCTAAGATCGCCTAAGGGAGAATCTATAGGAGGTTCGTTAAACTCACACCAAAGCATCTTTACCACATGTTACTGGTGGTGATAAGCAAATGATTTTACTGACTTATAAAAAAATAAGTCATTATCTGAGGATATGCTCCTTCTTGTTGATTATTTTTAGCAAAAATATTTAGTTGATAACTTCCCTGAACAGGAAAATCAGCATCAATAATTAATAAATTCTTATTTCTATTAATTTCAAGATATTTAGCATCTAATTCTTGATTATTCACAAGCAATTGAGCTGTAGCCACTATATTTTTCGGAGCTTCTATAATTATTTGTGTATGATTATTAGTAGCTATATTATTTTGAAAAGGACTGATTAATTTTAACTTTAATTCAAAAAAATCAGGAGAAAATTTAGGGAAATTTAAAAAATCTTCCTCAGTATATTTTCTATTTATCAATTGCCATTCGGAATTAGTGGGAAAATGACTAAAAATTAATGCTTCTGGCGCCGGAGCAAAATAAAAATTCTCAAACTTCCGCATAAATTTATTATCTTGAATAAATCCAGCTCCCCAAGTACTATCTATTAAATACCAACTTTCATTAATTTTTACTGCATTCCAAGCATGATTAGTTTGATTAAAACTATCTTTGGCAATATAGTTATATCCATAACCCTTAGCAGAGCCTTCGATTACTATAGCAGATAATCCCATTTTGACAGCTAAATCTTTATATAATTTACTATATCCATCACAAACAGCTTTTCTTGATTTTAATACTTCTTCTGGAGTTACACTCTTAATTGTTCCTTGTAAAAAATTTTCCACATCATAATCAATATGATAGGCTATCCAGCTATAAATTATTCGTGCCTTTTCTATATCTGTAGTCGCATATTCAGATAAAAGTTTAGCTAATTCTTTGGTAGATTCTCCTTGATAGTTGAGATGGGATGCAACTTCATCTATATAATTAAAATCAGTTGTTTTTATAGGTGAGGTATCTCCCCTTGAAGTTGGTTTAATCAGAAAAGAATCTTTTGGGGAGTTAAAAGCTTTTTGCAAAGAAATCATAGTATCACTATAATTAATACTACTCCAATTTTTATAGGTAGAAGTTAATAATCCAGCCAAAAAACATAGAGTAATTAACATTATCATTTTATTCCGAGATTTTCTTTGCCTTAATTTTCTGATTCTTTCTTGTAATAGTTTATAGTCTCTATCTATAGTCATAATTAATTTGCTCAATCATGCTCTATTATTTATAATTCCCATTTTTTGGCAAGTTAATAACAAAGATATAGCTTTTTTATCTCTGCTGAGGTAGTAGGGGCGCAAGGCTTGCGCCCTTTCCCAGAGGCTTGCGCCCTTTCCCAGAGGCTTGCGCCCTTT
>NZ_JALKVM010000115.1:0-21091 GCF_057440575.1 Johannesbaptistia floridana | reverse complement strand
ATAGCAAAAGCTTTTTATCCAAATTTATCATCTCTCAAAAACCCGCTACCAGTTCCTAGATGTAAAACTAGTAAACTTCTTATCAAGTAGTATTTTGGAACCCAAAAAATACATAAGTTTAGCCTTAGCTAAACAAAAAGCAACACGAACAATCCTCTTAGGAACCCTATCAACTATCTCAGTAACTTTACCAGTACAAGCAAGTACCCTAAACTGGACTATGCTGGGAGACGTAAATTTAATTGACTCAGAAACATTCGAGTTATCCAACGATGCTAATTTAGGTGATGATGGTGACCTCGGTGTACCATCAGGGACATTCAATTTCTCAGGTAATTCAGCCACTGATAATAGTTTTGGGGACTTAGAGAATTTTTTTGGACTACCACCAGGTAGTTTAGATTTAGGAGGAGACGCCTTAGAAGGTTCATCAGTAATCAGCACTAGTATTGATGTAGAAGCAGGAGATACCCTGAGTTTTGACTATAGATTTTTGACTAATGAAACTGCTGATATTCTCACTACGACTGGTAGAGGTTTATTAAATGATTATGCTTTTATTGTCATAGATGACCAGGTTGATATACTAGCTGATGTAGGTGATGCCACCTCAGATTCTAGTTTGTTTGACCAAGAAACAGGCTTACAAAGTTATAATCAGCAATTTACTGAAACGGGGACTGTGTCTCTGGGTTTTGGAGTAGTGGATGTAGACGATTTTTTAATTTCATCGGCTTTGTCAGTACAAAATTTAGCGATTACCTCACAGAATCCATCTCAAACAACTCCAGAATAGAGTAACATTATCGGTCTTTTAAGTTTCGGAGTATTGTTGTGGGGATTTACTACCAAGAAAGCTAAGAAATTGTAAGCTTTCACAGAGATAATCAAAGTTCAGATTCTTTCCTGACTATGTATTGCCATAGAATATCAGCCTGGATAGGTAAAGAGGGAAACTTAAAATTTTAACTATATTGTAATTTAACGAAAAATCAAGAAACTAAGTAGGTAGAGAAAAATTAAGTGTATAAGATGAAACCATTGATATAGGTTTAAACCTATAGCTGGAGATTGTGCCAGTTTTTCAGGTTTATTTATACCAACCTACTTATTAACAATTAGAAAGCATGACTAAACGTATCAATTATTAAGTAAAACAATGGCAGAGTTACCTATTTTAACTAACAATAATGATTTAGAGAGTTTATCCCCTGATAATCTCTCAGAGAATCAAACTGGTTACGGTTTAGCTACAAGTAATCTACTAGCTACGAATCAAGTTAATCCAGAAATTGCTTTAATCTCAAGTGACATTGACACATCAGGATATAATCAAATTAATGGCACTAGAGATAGAGATATAATCTTCGGTACACCAGGAGATGATTTAATTATTGGAGATTGGGGTAGAGATGAGATAACAGGTGATACAGGGGCAGATATTTTTGTTTATAACAGTATTAGAGATGCCATTGATGTAATCACTGATTTTAACCCAAGTGAAGATAGTTTAGATGTGCGCAATATTCTCGCCAGTGTTGGTTATGAGGGATTAAATGCCGTTGAGGAAGGTTATATCAGTTTTGATTATTATCAAGGTGGTGCAGATGTATTAATAGATAGGGATGGTTTTGGTAGCGGGCGAAGTCGTAAAATAGTTGAGTTACAGTTTACTGAGTCAGAGAATGTAAATCAACCACCCACAGATATTATTTTAGACCCAGATAACATTGATGAGAATTCTCCCATAAATAGTTTAATCGGCAATTTAACCACAGAAGATGCTGATGTAGGAGATACTCACACCTATCAACTAGTAGCAGGAAGTGGGGATACAGATAATAGTGTCTTTAGCATTACAGGTAATCAACTATTTATACTAGAATCAGGCGACTTTGAAGTTAAATCTAGTTACTCAATTAGAGTAGAAACAACCGATGCAGCGGAAGAAAGCTTTAGTAAAGAATTAGTAGTCAGTATTAATGATATTAATGAAGCGCCTCTATTCACTAGTAACCCATTAACAAGTGTTATTTCTGGAGAAGAATATAATTATCAAATAACCACTACAGATCCAGATAATGGAGAAGAATTGACTATAACTGGGTCAAATCTGCCTCAATGGTTAGAATTAACAGATAATGAAGATGGTACAGCAAGTTTAGTAGGAATAGCCCCAGATAACAAAGAAAATGAATATGATATAACTGTCATTGTTACTGATAGAGGAGGATTAATAGATACTCAAACCTTTACGATTACCCCAGTAAATAGTAATAATCCACCAACAGATATTATTTTAAATCCTGATAGCATTGCCGAGAATGAAGAAGTTGATAGTATTGTAGGGGAATTAAGTACAGTTGATCCAGACACAGGCGATACTCATAATTATGAGTTGGTTGCTGGTGTAGGTTCTGATGACAATAATGTATTTACCATAGTAAATGATAATAAATTACAGATAAATGAATCAGCTAACTTTGAAGAAAAAGCTGAATATAGTATTAGGGTAACAACTACTGATAATGGGGGTTTAAACTTTACTGAAGCTTTAGTAGTAACAGTAGAAGATGTAAATGAAGCACCAGAAGCGATCGCCTTAAGTAACGATACAGTAGAGGAAAATCAACCAGGAACGGTGATCGCTGTAATTACTATTAGTGACCCTGACACAACGCCTAGCTTTACTAATAATCTGGTAACATTAGACGATGAGCGTTTTGAGATAGTAGAAAATAATGGCGATTTAGAGTTAAAGCTAAAAGAAGAAGAAAGTTTAGATTTTGACACTACACCTGAGGTAAGACTGACAATTACAGCTACTGACTTTGATGATGCTAATTTAAGCTTAAGTCAAGAATTTGTAATTACTGTAAACGAATATGGAGGAGAAACAGGGCCAGTTAATCTTTCTGCGAGTTTACTTAATGATACGGGAGTTAGTGATAGTGATGAAAGAACCATTGATCCGAGAATAACTGGTCAAACTACAGGAGCTGACAAAATAGAAGCACGTATTAATGGTGGAGAATATGTTGATATCAGTGAAACACTCAATTCTGATGGCAGTTTTACCATATCTTTTGAGCAATATGAACTACTAACTGATTCTCTACCTGAAAGAGAATATACAGTAGAGATTAGAGCCTCAAATAACGAGAATTCAGCAGAAACTAGTGTAGAGTTTACTCTAAGTTATACACCACCAGAAATAAGTTTAGAATTAGCCACTGAAAGCGATACAGGAATAGTTGGGGATAATGTTACCACAGAATATCAAGTTAATCTTATTGGTCAAACAGACCCGGAACTAGAAGTAGTTTTGGTAGAAACCCAAGAGAGAGTCATTGCTAATAAAAATGGTGAATTTATCTTTGCTGATGTAGAAATGCCTGCTGTCGGAGAAGTTCCCTTTACTGTAGAAGTAACCGATGCAGTCGGTAATCAAGAAAGAAAACGAATTTTTCTAACAAGAGAAGGCATAAACGGTGCGCCAGAAATCACCAGTACTCCTGAGTTAATTTTCGATACTGAGGAAGAAGAAACCTATACCTATCAAGTAGAAGCGACTGACCCTGATGGAGATCCAATTAGCTATTTATTGATTAATAGCCCTCAAGGAGCAGGAATTAATGAAGATGGTTTATTAGAATTTACTCCTCAAGGTGATGTGCAGCCTTTTTATGAGTTTACTGTTGAAGTAAGTGATGGGCGTGGTGGTACAGATACTCAGACCTTTACTGTGGAAATTCCTAATGTTAGTGAGAATCTGGGGACAATTAGAGGTATTAAATGGGAAGATTTGAATGGGAATGGATTAAGAGATTTTTCCGATTCAGTTTCTCCTCTTGGTACTTTTACAGTTGATGCTTTTACTCACAGTTATTTGGCTGGTTCGGGATTGGATACCGGTTTGGAATTCGTTGCTGGTGAACCTTTGCATATTTCTGTAGACCCTAATGATCTTTGGAATTTAGGACCTCTTCCTCGATGGTCGAATGCAGATGGTTTAGTTGGAGATTTATTTGCAACAGGATCTGATGAATCTGGACAACCAGAAGGTACTTTAATAGGTATAGACTTCGGAATTGAAACTCTTGATGGTTTTCCTGCACCTTTTAACTCATTAGTTGGAGATATTGGTGGAACTTTATTTGTAATTGGTACTGATTTTGAAGGGACTGCTCCTAACGACGGTACTTTGAAACTTTATAATTGGGATTCAGTTCCATTTGATGATAATACTGATAGTATTGATGTCACTGTAAGTATTCCTGAAACAATTTCAGAACCTGGTCTAGCTGGTGTTGAAGTTTACCTAGATACTAATAATAATGGGCAACTTGATGAAGGAGAGCCAGTTCAAGTAACTGCTGAAGATGACCCAGCTACACCCGATATTAATGAAACAGGGCAATATGAGTTTACTAATCTTCTACCTGGCGATTATATTGTTAGAGAAGTAATTCCTGAAGGATTTAGTCAAACATTTCCCGTTATCACACAACAAGAGCCATTTTTAGGATTAAACTTTTTTGGCGATTTTACTCAAATAGATCCAGAGACAGGAGAGTTTACATTAATTGCCAATTTAGGAGATATTAACAATAATTCAATCTATAACGATAATGGGGAAGCCCTTGAATTTAACGATAAAGGGGAACTCTTTGGAGTTCTGAATAATAATCTTTTGGTTGAAATTAATCCAGAAAGTGGAAAGGTTGTTGAAATTGGAAGAATTCCTGGATTTAGTTTTGTTGAAGCTTTAGCTTTTCATGACGGTCAGATGTATGGTGCTGCATCAACTAGTACTGTTTTTGCTAATCAATTAATTCTCATTGATACTGAGACAGCAAATGCAACCTTAATTGGACCTTTTGGTAGTGGCTTTAATGATGTTGATGCTCTATCCTTTACTCCCGATGGAACTTTATACGCATCAACTTTTAATGGTCCTAATTCCAGATTATCTGAAGTAAATATATCTACAGGGGCAGTAAACCCAGATACAATTGTTAATTCACCATTGAGAGTGTTAAGCCTTGATTCTAATTCAGAGGGTCTGCTTTATGGAACATCAAGTTTTAGAGATAGTATTCCTTCTAGACTTGTTATTATTGATCCTTCAACGGGTAATTTTATTGAAGAAAAACCGTTATCCGAAGTTTTCAGAAATGCTGGATTAGCTATTCCAGAGCAAAGTTTTATACCAAGTGAATATATAATCGAACTGGAAGCCGGTGAAATTGTAGAAAATATTGATTTTGGAAATGTTGCTATAGGTAACGAACCCCCTGTAATCATTTCAGATCCTGTAACTGAATTTGTTGTTGGCGATTTTAGTGAATCAGAAGTTATCGATTTTGAGATATTGCCAGATAGTAGCCTCCCCTCGGATAATTTACAACTTGGTCTAAATGATTTCTACACTATTGATGGTGTCAATGTTACTTTTGGTTTTGATACTGACAACGATGAAGTAGTTGATACTCCTGGTTTATTAGAAAGAATCGGCAATGATCCAGGCTTAGGTTTTCTGAGTAGTGCTAGAGGACAAAATGATTTCGCTGTTAGGGGGTTGGAAGATCAATTAGGAGAATTTTTCCTCAGACAACCAGGTAGTTTTGGATCAACTTTTGGTACTTTTATCATCAAATATGACTCTTCTGAGCCTGTTACTGTTGCTTCTGGAGAAATTTGGGATATAGATGGTACTAGTCCCGGCGCTGGTGAACAGTTTTTAGTAGACGCATTCGATAGCGATGGCGATTTATTAGACTCGATACTTTCACCTTTTTATGGCAATGATAACCCGTCAACTAGCTTGGATAGTCAACCGTGGATTTTTAATTTTTCTGGGTTGTCAGATATTGAGCAAATCCACATAACATTTGTAGGTACAAAGAATAGTGGTATAGGATTAGCATTTAATAATTTCTTCCCTCTTACTTCTCCTACCGTTTACACCTATGATGTAGAAGCAGAAGATCCTGATGAGGATGAACTCACCTATTCTCTAACTGAATCTCCTGAAACGATGGAGATAGATCCAGACACTGGTTTAATTACTTGGGATACTTTAGGCGAAGAGTTAGGCGACTATACTGTAACTGTTTTAGTTGAAGACGGTAACGGTGGTACTGATACTCAAACTTTCACTCTTACTTTGACAGATGAAAGTTTAGAAAATCGAGCTCCCAATAATATAGAATTAAGTAATAATGCCGTTACTGAGAATATTGATGGTGCATTAATTGGAAACATTTTTGTTAGAGATCCTGATACTAAACCTGAATTTACTAACAATGTGGTCACAGTAGATGACAATCGTTTTGAGGTAGTGGATAATAACGGCACTCTACAATTAAAGTTAAAAGATGACCAAAGTTTAGATTTTAATGTAGAAGAAAGTGTAAATTTAATCTTAACTGCAACAGATTTAAATGATCCTTCTCTAAATTATAGTGAAGAATTTAATATTAATGTATTAATTGATGAATTAGCTAATATTGAAGGAACTGTTTTTGAAGACCTAAATGAAAATGGCATTCAAGATGGAGGAGAAGAAGGTAAGCAGAATTTCATTGTTTATATAGATGAAAATAACAATGATCTACGTGATAGTAACGAAATCTTTGTAGCTACTGATGTTGATGGAAATTATCGACTAGAAAATCTTGCCCCAGATACCTATGAGTTAAATGTTGAAGCACAAGATGAACTAGAATCTCCCTCTTCACAAACAATTACTCTCAGTAGTAATGAGACTTTAACAGATATCAATTTTGGATTATTACCATTTACTGACAGTGAATCTCCTGAGGTGAATTTAGGACTAAGTGGAACTGTTTTTGAGCGTGGTGATACAGTAAATTTAGAAATAAGTGCTAGAGATAATGTAGCTTTAGCAGATATAGATCTCTCAGTTAATGGAACTTCTCTCACTCTTAACCCTGATGTAGCTGAAAACCGAGTAATTAATACTGCTTCATTTATGGCTAACAGATTTGGGGCATTTGAAATAATTGGTACTGCGACTGATACAGCAGGCAATGTAAGAACAGAAACTATTAATATTCGAGTTATTGATTCTTCTGATGTAGAAGCACCTGTATTAACCATTAACTCAATTACCGATGACAACATCATTACCGCCCCCACCGAAATTATTGGTACAGTAGGTGATACCAATTTAGACTTTTATAAGATAGAAGTTGCCCCAATTGGCAGTAATAATTTTACTGAAATAGCACGAGGTACCAGCTCAGTCAACAACAACATTCTCGGCGAATTTGACCCATCTACTTTACTCAATGATGAATACATTATTCGTCTGTTTGCTCAAGATCATGGTGGTAATCAATCTATCATAACTGAAAGTGTCAAGGTCATTGGAGATTTAAAATTAGGTAATTATAAACTTTCCTTTAATGACTTAATTGTACCTGTCTCCGGCATTCCCATTCTTGTTTCTCGTACTTACGACAGCTTTAATACCAATAATCGAGATGACTTTGGTTTTGGTTGGAGTATGGAATTACGTGACACAGACTTACGCACCAATGTACCTAAAACCGGTTTAGAAGACTCTATAATTTATAATTCTTTCTTTAGTGGTGCTAGAGTTTATGTAACTACACCTGGAGGAAAAAGAGAAGGCTTTACCTTTGAACCTCAACCTGCACCAGGCTTAAAAGGATCTTTGCTCGGTATTTGGGAACCAATATTTGTACCAGACACCGGTGTAACTAGTGAATTAACTGTCCCTAATTTTGATTTATCCCTGACTAGTACAGGAGAATTTTCCGCCTACGGGTTTAGTATCGGTTATAACCCCAGTAATCCTGCCTTTGGTGGTATTTATAATCTAGTTACCAAAGAAGGAATAGTCTACGAAATTGATGGAGAAACAGGAGATTCTCGCAGTATTACAGATAGAAATGGCAATGAACTTATCTTTAGCGAAGATGGAATCCGCAGTTCCACTGGACAAGAAATAATCTTTGAAAGAGATTCTCAAAACCGTATTACCAGTATTATTGATCCCTTAGGAAATAATATTGTTTATGAATATGACAATCAAGGAGATCTAATCTCCGTAACAGATAGAGAAGATTTTACCACTAGTTTCGTTTATAGCGATAGTATATCTCACTATTTAGAAGAAGTAATAGACCCCTTAGGAAGAACTGGTACTAGATTAGTATATGATGAATCAGGCCGTTTAGCCGAAATTTTTGGAACTTCAGACGATTCTGTAGAGTTAGTTTATGACCCTGATAACTTTATCTATAAAGAAATAGACGAGTTTGGAGAGATAACCACTTATGAATACGATGAAAAAGGGAACATTCTTACAGAGATTAATGCTCTTGACGGTGCCACTCGGTATACATACGATGATGAAAATAACTTAACCAGTGTCACGGATCCCTTAGGTAATTTGACCACCTTCGATTATGATGATAGAGGTAATATTATTTCACAAATAGAACCACATCCCCCTGAAGCAGACCCAGAAAACTTCACTACACGGTATACCTATAATAATTTAAATCAAATTACTACCATAGTTGAGCCTAATGGCTCAGTTACACGATCAATTTATGATTCTTCTGGGAACTTACTAGAAGTACTAGATGCCAGGGGAAATTCACTAGTATCTTATACTTATGGATCTGGAGGCTTACTTCTCACAGAAAGTGATCAATTTGGTACAGAAACCCACGTTTATGACAGGTTTGGGAATGAAGTAGGTGGCACAGATATTTATGGAAATGAATATACTCTTACCTATGATGCAGCAGGACAACTTCAAACATTAACTGATGAGAATGGTACAGCAACCTTTATTTATGATAATCAAGGTCGAGAAACTTTTGCTGATTATGGAAATGGCGTAACCATAGAATATGAATATGGTTTTGAACCAGAATGGACAGTGGTAAATAGTCCAACAATTGGCCGTATAGAAAGAGAGTTTAATACTGATGGTCAGTTATCAAGATTAGTACAACCAGACCGCCGTGAACAGTATGTTTATGATGCTTCAGGCAGATTAACAGAAATAATTGATGCACAAGGAAATCAAACTACCTATACTTATGATGCAGTGGGACAAATTACAGCAATTACTGACCCAGAAGGAGGAATAACTAGAAGAGAATATGATTTAGCCGGAAGGCTAACCAGAGAATTTGACCCGCTAGGAAATGCTACTCGTTTTACTTATAATCCTAATGGTAGTCTTGCTTCTATAACTGATGCTCGAAATTTTACTACAACTTATGAATATGGCTTAAATACAATTACCACTAGAGATCCTTTAGGAAGAGAGTCAACAGTGATACTAACAGAAGGAGGGTTACTAGAACAGTTAATTAATCCTGACAATACAACGACACAAACTGACTATGTTGATGAGAGTAGTTTGATTGATTCTGATGCCATCATCCAGAGTATTACAGACGAAAGTGGTCGAGTTCGTAATTTCAACTATGACCGTTTTGGTAATTTGAGTACAGCAACTAACTGGGGTGATGACACTTACTCATATACTTATGAGGACGATAACTTAACAGCAATTGTTAACCCCACTGGAAACACTCAAAGCTTTAGCTATGACAATCAAAATTTACTGAAAACTATTACTATACCTGGTTTAGGAGTTCAAACTCTTACACGTGCCGAGAATAATCAAATTGACACTCATACTTTTCCTTCTGGATTGGTTTTAGACTACGATTATGACAGCAAAGGTCGAGAAATATCTCGTACTTCTTCAAATGGGGAAGAAATCTTTTTTACCTACAATGAAAATGGTTTATTGACCAGCATGGAAGATGAGACTGGAGTAACACAATACACTTATGATAGCAAACAAGATTTAGTAGAAATTGAGGGACCTGATGGCGGAACTATTAATTATGACAGGGATTTGTTAGGACGTATAATTGCGATTTTTGCTCAAAGTTCTCCTAACAGTGAAGCATATACGACAGAATATGAATACGATGCTGTCGGGAATCTAATCTTAATTATTGACCCCCTTGAGGGAGAAACTAATATGGAATATGATGCTGTTAATCGTCTTATTAGACGTCAATTACCTAATGGAGTCACTACTGTCTATGAATATGACCAGAGGAATTATCTAATTAGCATCATTCATAGAAATGAAGAGGGAACAATATTAGCATCAAAAACTTATCAAAGAGCTGCAACTGGCGAACCAACTCGCATTACCAATAATGATGGTTTTTATCGAGAACTTGAATATGATGATGCACTCAGATTAATCAGTGAAAGATATTTTGATGTAGAGGGTAATGAAGTAGAACTGATAACCTATGAATATGATTCGGCAGGAAATCGCACTGTCAAAACTGACTCTTCTGGTGAATATCGCTATATTTATGAATCAAGCGAAAGACTTGTAGAAATAGATGGCCCGGCTAATGATGATATTACCTACCGTTATGATCGACAAGGCCGAATGATCGAGATTAATAAAAATGGCACTAGACAAAGATTTGAATATGATCTCAATGACCAATTAACTACTATAGAAGATTTAAGTAATGGTAGTACAATTAACTACATTAATAATGGTATGGGGCATCGTCTTAGCGTCGAGGATGATTCAGCACAACAACAATTTTTAGTAGGTCCCACATTAGTAGAGGAATTAGAATCGCCATATTTAGTAGTCAATGAAAATAATAATCTCGTAGCTGGTTATGTTTATGGAGGTGAAGACCCCATAGCTAGATTCGACGAGAACGGCGCTACTTATTATTTAACTGATGCTTTAGGCTCAGTGATTGGTTTAACTAATAACGATGGTGAATTAATTGCTGAATTTGAATATGATGGCTTCGGAAACGTTACCCAACAAACTCAGGGAGAAAACCCCTTATCCAATCTGATTGATGGCGATTTTCGTTTCCAAGGCACTCAGTTTAATGAAAATACTGAACTTTATTATGTAAGAGCACGTAATTATGATCCTCAAGTAGGTCGTTTCCTCTCAAGAGACCCTGCTGAACCTGATTTGTTTACTCCAGAAACGATTTATCCCTATGCTTTTGCTAATTCTAATCCCTATTTATATGAAGATCCGACGGGATTAGTCACTTTAAACTCTGTAAGCATTTCAGTAGGAATTAGAGGAATTCTACAAAAATTTGTAACAAAATCTATTAGTAATACTATTTTAGATACAGTTAATGCCTCGCTTGGCGAAATTGTTCTAGCTACTTTTAAAAGTTTGATTCCCAGTAATCTAATACCATTCCAAGATTTACTAGATACTGAAAAAGACTTAATAAAAAACGCAGGTAATGGAGCCGCAGGGAACAGGTTTGAGAACTTAATTTTGGATGCAGTTTGTGAAGTTTTTACAACTCCACAAAACTTGTACCTAGAAGTTGCAATGAGACAGTCTGATGGTAAACCTGGTAATAATGGATTAAGTTGTAATGATAGGAGTAGGGGTATAAGGCCCGGATTAATCCAAAAATCCAGCCGTCCTGACTTTCTTTTTTCTCCATATCAACCACTTGAATTAACTAAATTTGGTAAAAGTAGCTATTTAGCTGGTGACATTAAAATTGGAGTTCGTAACATTAGAAATGGAGCTCGTAGCAGGAGACAATTCGATACTATTATTTCTCATGCTTCTAACTATGGCAGCAGTGTCGCTTTATGGGTAACTTTACGGGGCACAGAAAGACAAGAAAAAACGATAATAAAAAAAGGAGCTGCGAAACAAGTGTTAGTTGGTATTCTCAGACTTTTTTAGGTTCTGTTGCATAAAAAGATGAAACACAAAGTACTGACGGGGTGACAGGGTGGCTGAAAAGCTTGTGAAGATTGAGGTTTTGATTGGGCGATCGCGTCTGGCCATAATAAGTAAAAATTAGTAACTATTGCTACCAACTGACATTGTATTTGAGTAGAAAACGATTGTAACCAATCAGCAAATTCCATCCACCCATCTTCATGAATAATTCTGACAACTGTTTCCACAACACATTCCACCTCAAATTCTAGAAACTGTGCTAGAAGCTCATCTGACTCTCTCTCTAAATTATTAGTTTTTCTACTATTAGTATTTAATAGGGTTTCTAATAATTTTTTCAAACCTCTCCAATCCCCTAAAGGAGACTCTTTCAGGATTTGTGACACTCTTCCTTGACTGACTCCTAATATGTTAGCGATCGCACTCTGAGTAACCTTCTCTCCCAACTTGTGTAACTGTTGTGCAATCTGCCAAATCTTCCAACGATTCTGTTGCTGTTGTGTTCCTGCGAATGGAGTCCAACTGAACCCATCGGAAACTTTATGAGTTATATTCAGGTGAGAGAGGAAATCAGAGTTGATATTTGAACCAATCAGATAGATAGTAAATTGCTGATTAGGATAATGATGATGCCTAGCACGTCCAATCAGTTGTAAATATTCGGATTCAGTTAATTGTCGATAGTACTTATCGAATCCCTGAGTAGTACCATGTAAAATTAAATATTCGTCCAGTGCAGCACCCACATTGATATTGGGGGATCCAAAAGCTGCAATAGCTTGTTTGCCTTTTAATTCATTAGTGCCACGATTATGAGCAAACCACCAGCCGTCAAGTTTAAGGTTGTTCTGCCATTTCTTCAATCCCAATACAGTTAAGTCAGGATGTAAGGTTTGGAGTTTTTCAGTTAAGGCGATCGCGCGTTGCAAAGCAGTCTCACTTGCCTGGGATGAACCTAGACCTTTAACGTTAATAACTTCCACGTTAAGATTACTCATTGAGGGTGGTTCTTGCTCAATCTGAAGAATGGAATCACTTGGAATATTTAAGCGATCGCCAATCAATTCCTTTTGTGCGGTACTATCGAGAAAGACAACGAAACGACTGTTTTTGATGATTTGCTCTTGCTGCTCTTTACGAATGGTTATAGTTAAAGTAGCAACGGGTTTAGAGCTAATCCGTAGAACTCCCTTGAAACCTCGACCATTAGAATTATTATCTGTGAGGATTTCCAGCAATGGTATTAAGAAGTTACTAGGTAATTCAGCCAAGTTTTGAGAACTCTGCGTCCAAGCCTCTCTACGGAAATAGTATCTGGCATAAGCCATCTTTTTCTTTAATTGCTCTCGTTCATGGTTAGTTAAGGATGATTGCTGGTCTAAACCATCAAAGTTACAACTATCGGGGTCAACAAAAATTTTAGATAGATTAGATTCTTCTTTAATAATCGGTAACCAATCACGAACCTCACATATCCATTGATTTGGGTTAGGAATTATTTTGCTAAGTTCATCCATTAAATGCTCATGGTCATATCCATGGTAGGGAAGTTTAGGATTAGTTAATAAGTTGCGCAGATAGACTCTCACTGGGGCAAACAACTTAAAAAACTCAGGAAATTGTGTTTCTAACTCTCCCCACTGTTTATCCCAGTCTGCCAGTCTACAATCAATCTGTTTTGTACTTTTAATTAATTGACCTGCTTCTTCTATTACCAGTGTGGAATATTGGTAATCATAATCAGGAGCTAGTTGTTCAATATGCGCCCTTTTCTTGGGAGTAGAGATCGCATCTTTCCTCAACTTCCGAAACCCGTAGCCATCACCCACTTGACTAGAACAAAGAGGTTTTCCATTGTCTCCTTTTTGCTTGAAGAAAGGACAGCGGGCACAGATTGAATTTACTTGATATGACCCACCCCCAGATATTTGTCTTTCTTCTTCACTGAAATCCGGGTCGTAGCCCTTTTCTTTGAGTTGATAAAACAGTTCAGCATTGATACAGTTGCTGCTTACTGCTACAGCTTGATTATCTTCAGTGGGGGAAGTTACTAGAAAAGGTTTTGCTAATGCTGTTTGTCTGGAATAATTGTGATATAACCCATTATGCTTAATAGGTAAATCAGTGAAATTTTGTTCTATGGTCGCTACAGATGGGTTGCGGTGATTCAAGTCTAAGTACCAAATCTCGCCATTTCTAGTTTTCATTTCACCAGAATTAGTATCCATAACTTGATAGTTATCTGGTTCTAATAAACCAAGTTCATGAGATTTCCCTAGTCCCATAAATGATTTGTCATGTACGAACTTCCAACCAGCTTTTTTAGCTGTGGCAATTACTTTTAATCTTTGTTTAGGTTTGAATCTAATCACTCCTTTAAATTGATTGGGCGATGGTAAGACCATCCCTTCTTTAAAGTGAATAATACTGGGCATAGACAAAGGTTTTATGGCCTTAAGCATTTGCTGAAAACTTGACCCAAAATATTTAGTAGGACATAAGCCAAGACTTAACTGCTTTCTCAACCAATCAAAGAAGTTATTTTTTGGTTCTAGTTCCGTTTCAATTAACTCTTGTTCGGCAAGTTTTTCTACGAATTCCTGATATTCTTGCTCATCGGGTTCAAATTTCGATTCTATCTGTTTTTGATGAAAAGCAATCCATTGTGCTTTTAGTTCCTCTTTTGCCCATTGGGGATATATCCAGTTTCCTAATTCTTTAGCCACATTAAATAAGACTGGGGCTGGTAAGTCCTTGTGTATCGCTCTTACTACTCCTGGTATATTCCAGCCACATTGATGGGATGGAGAATGCTGTTCTAATAATGCGATCGCTCTCTCTGCGCCATACCTACTTTTAAGTACAGTAGCCACTTTCAGGTAATATTCGTAAGTATTCTGTCCTTTGATTCTTTGGGGAATGACTGACAGAGCATCGGTAATTAGACGGTCTACAAGGTCTTCTGAGTCAAAAGAATTAAAATTAGAAGTGTTTCGGTAGACTGGTAAGAAATCTGACTTTTTTTGGTTAAGTACCGTCCTAACTTGAGCATAATCCCTTTCAAGACGAATAGCCTTCTTTATTTCTCTCCATCGCTCCTCACTAATATTCTCAGGAAAAGGTAAATTAATGGCAGCAAAAGCTTTCTTAAACCCGACAATAAACTCCTGATAACTATACCGACTATGGCTATATTGAATTAATTCTTGTTCCCCTTGTTTCTCCTTGCGATAAAACCCAGGGAATCGCATCGGTTGATGAGGATTAACTACAGCAGGGTCCCCCATGGTGGCAATACATAGAAGCTGGTCTAAGTAAGTAGCCTTTTTTATGTCTATTGCTTCATCAAGTAACCAGTGAGGATGAAGAGATTTACCCCCAGAAGTAGTCGTAAATGCTGGTTCTAAGCCAGATACTTTTATAAACCAGTCGATTTTATCTAATTGTTATTCAGTTGTACCAAAATCAAACTCAGTACTAACATCCTGTGAGGTATGAATATATTCCTTAAGAGGGAATTCTTCGGCATTGGTGGGGATATAGAAAACTCCACCAACGACTAGTTCTGATTGGGAGCGTAAATATTCAAATCCATTTTCAATCAAGTCAGTAGTAACGCGATTAGTTCTATTCCCTTTGGTGGCATACAACGAAAACTTGCCGTTTGGGTAGACTTCCCCAACGAAAAATCTATCATGTCCTAGTTTGAACCATACTTTCTGAGGCTTGGGGTAGATGAGAGCGATCACCAATCTAAATGCTTCGATATTTTTCATTGTCAAATTCGTGAATTCCTTTCTATGTGGGTCAATAAGAAAAGCACCCTGGAGAAATATTTCTTTTCTCCAAGGTTTATGTGATGGTTATTTGTCCTGTCCGAACTCGTAGTTCATGTATTGGCTTATCCAAACCAAGTTTTTTTTCTTGCTAATGGCGATCGCAGATAAATAATTGCGATAAACCTGAAGATGTTTCTCTGTGGGGTTGTCTCCAAAGACAGCACCGCGACTCCAATCTCTGGGAGGATGGCTACCGTTAAAGGATTTTTGAAAGCTTAAGGTCGCCCATTCTGGCGAAAAACCTCTCAGGTAAGCGATTTTAAGATGTTCCCTGTAGAAATGAAATTTATGTATATCTTCTCCTCTGATTAATCGCTCCAATTTTTGTGTAGGAGTTAGCTTTTCTGGTCGAGGGAATACGTAACCGCAGTGAGGACAGATTTGAGCAAATTGATTGATTATCGCTCCACAGCCATATTCATCATCTGGACAAATTTTTGTCGGTGTTTCCCCTAAAGGTATGTCGTCCGAATCAGAAAGGGTTACTTTTTTGAGGTTCTCGATAAAGCCAAAACGTTTAATTAATCCGGCTTGGTCTAAAACTAAACAATCTGTCTTATCTTGCGCAGGTCTTAATCCTCGTCCTAATTGCTGAAAATATTTAGCTTTAGATTTCGTAGGACGACACAACATAATGCAACTGACACTGGGTACGTCAAATCCCTCAGACAGTGACTCACAACTGGAAATAACTAAAAGTTCTCCACTTGCTAGTTGGTCGTAAAGTAGAGATCGCTCCCGATAACTCATAGAACCATCAACACTGGCTGCTGCTATCCCCTGCTCATTAAAAGCTTGAGCAATACTTTGTGCGTGGCTTACACTTACGGCAAAAGCGATGGTTTTTCTTCCATAAGCCAGTCTCATCCATTCTCTGACTGCTGCATTGATGACATGGGGAACATTACAACGTACCTCTAAATCGTTATTGGAATATTCCCCATCAGTAGTTTTTACTCCCTTGAGATTGGCTTGTTTTAATCCGTAGTAAACAGGAGATACTAAAAAACCCCTGGCAATTAATTCCCAAGGGTATGGAGCTGTTATTAATGTTTCGTAGATATCTCCCATTTCTTCCCGTTTCGATAAGCGCCAAGGTGTTGCTGTTAACCCAATGCAGATTGCTTGATTTTGAGAGTTTTCTGAAAGAGGAGGGAATAGACTGAGACTAGTTTTAAACCAATTGGTTAAATGGGCTTCATCGAAAATGTAGATATTAGGAGTAAACCAGTCAATATTCCTCCTAGAAAGTGTTTGAATAGAGGCGATTTGGATTGAAGCTGAATGGTTTTCTGGATAACCACCTGCTATTACTCCAAATTTGTCTTCTAATCCCCATAAAGCAAATTTATCTAGTGTTTGCTGAATGAGAACATCTCGATGAACAATGAAAATGACTTTTTGCCCTGATTGGACGGCATCGTAGACAAACTGCCCGGCAATTATTGTTTTTCCAGCACCAGTGGGGGCAAAGACTAGGATTCTTTGATATCCCTGCTTAATCAAAAGATTAATTTCTTGAATGACCTGCTGCTGATAATCCCTAAGTCTTGGTAAGCAAGGCTGACAAGAGGACTCTAGAGCGAAGCTAAGTTGACTCAGCTTGCCCTGTGAGTATATTTCAGGTATCATAGTTAATTAGATATTAGTAGATTTGACTCTTCAATTAGGGTCAAGTTAATTTAGCTTGGACCTTAAAAGAGTCTTTTTTTTAATCACATACCATTATATCTGAATAAAACCAGCAATGCTAGGGGTATAGCCAAAAAATCTTTTTTAAATTTTTCGCAAAACTATAGAGTAAACAATCGTTCTTACTATGCCAGCAATAAAAGGAAAACCAGCACACGAAAATAGTATTAAGGCTTTGAGAGAAGCCAATCAGCCAAAATTTGGGGAAAAAATGGATAAAACTCTCCAATTGCTTCTAACTTCCACTGGAAAAGAAAAATTGAATACTTTAGCCAAAGAAATGGGATATTCTAAGTCTGAGTTAGTGGAAAGAATAGCTCGGGGTGAATTTGAATTAGTTCGTAGAGCTAGTTAGCGGCTCTTTTTATTTTTTTGCCTCTTGTTGATTAAAAATGAATAGTAGAAAAAAATCTAAAATATGCGTTACTGGGGTAGGAATACTTTTGCTACCCCAGAATAGTCACAAAAGTATTTTAGGTTTCTTTTGGGCTCTAACAGATAAACACTCATGTTATTGAAAACAACTCCTTTAAAATATAAAAACAAAGAAAACTAATAGATAATTAGCTGACTAGTTGACACTTGATAAATTTACTTGACCAAATGAGAGGGTAGATTTCCTTTTTCTTTCATTAATCATAAACTCTCAGTTTAGGATATGTCAACTGTCAATTTATGATTTATAGCAAATCCTCAACTAAAAGTTTATAGTTGAGAAAGAACATACATATCTGAAAGACTCGACTATTAATGAAGGTCAGAAAAACAATTGATATTGAAATTCCTGGATTAGGAGAAAAAATAAGAAAAATCAGAGAAAGAGATAGTCGCTCTTTGAGTGAAATTTGTCGTCAAATACCGATGACCACAATGAATTGGTACAAAATTGAAGCAGAAGAGACCAAAGCTTTACCTGTTGAGACCTTAAGACGAATTGAAGCTGTTTTAGGTGTCGATTTTGGAATTGAGTTTGACGATTGAGATAATTTTAACTAGTCACGAAACAATATTAATTAAACCTCACCTCACCTACTGAACGAGTCAAGGCTCGCGCATCATTTTTTTATTTATCTACAAAACAAACGTTTCTGCAACAGAACCGACCCCAGAATTAACTAGATAAATTAAAAGTTATCACAAAAATTGTTCTCAGACCCAACACTTTGATTAAATTTCTAAAGTTCTGAAAAATTTTGTTGACTTGTTTTTATAAGACTATGAAGAGTTTGTTGCAATTGTTTTAACTTTTTAGATTCAAGTTGAGCTTTATGCTTTGTTTCAAATTTGACAATGGTTTCCTGATATTCTGATTCAGAATTAAAATGTTTTTCAAATAATTTTCCCTCTTCATAACCATACAAAATTAGTTCAGAGTTTATCTTTTTTAAAAAAGGTTCAACTATTCTTTTTTCGGCGCCTAGATAAATTCCTTGTAAATATCCATAAAGATAAGTAATAATTTTGTCTATCTCCTCCATAGAAAAGCCTACTTCTTCTGGTGTTCTCTTAATTATTTTTTCATTCTCATCTATTATTTCACTCTCTTTCACACGGTAAAAGGAAAATGATAGTCCACCTTTAGAGTCGTAAATGTCTAATAAATAAAAACAAGATTCTGATTGTTGAGTTGAAAGCATCAATAGAGGAAAACTAAATGTTCCTTTCCAGTTATCAATCCAGTTTGAACTTTTGCCAAATAAATACTCCAGAGCTATAAAAGCCTGAAAAATTTTTAGTAAATTTTTATCTTCTTCAATTAACCAAAGCTTATATATTGACAAAAATGTAGTAAATTTAATTGGTATATGTGGCGGACTGCAATCATCGAGCACTGGGACTGCAATCATCGGCACTTTGGGACAGGATTAATTGCAACTATAAATAGCCTCTGGGGTAACCGTTCAGGGGGCGATCGTTACAAACAAATTGATGCCAGAGAAAAATGGTTTGCGAGAATTTATCGTGAACTATATACTTAGGGAGATTAAAGTCGATTCCGTCCTTTTTCAGCAGAGCTAACAAATTGAGATTCAAATTCCTAGATAAGGGCTCAAAAGTTCTCTACAGTCAGTTGCTCTAATGGATTATCCATAAGAGATTCAGGTAACAGAGACGGAGGTTCAGTTTGATGACGCGCCGCTTCAACTGCTTCTGTGAGAAAACTTAAGACGTTGCGTCTTTGAGAGCGTAAACTAGTTATTACTGTCAACATTCTAGCGAGGAAAATACTACCTGCTTCACTTTGAGAACCAAAGCTAGTACGACGCCAGATTACAGCAGGTCTAATGGATCTTTCTGAAGCATTGTTAGTCGGTTCGACCCCTGGTACTTCTGTAAATAACCATAAAGCTTCCTCCACCTTTAGCAACTGCCTACAGGTGCGTACAGTTTTAGCTAAGGGAGTTTTTTCTCTCGTCCCAATCTCGAACTGCGAAGTTTCTTCTAAAATGCTTTTCAGTCTCGTTCTAATTTTCTTGACTTTTTCAGTAAATTCTAAATAACTAAGGGTGCCATCTCGCACCTTACGCCACAGTCGAAATAGTCGTTTCTGCTGTGCCAATAGGTCTCTCCCGATTTGTCTGGATATACCCTTACGTTCTGAAATTTTGGTAAATTCTCTTTTTAAGTGTGCCCAACACAGTTGTCTTTGCTCTAGATTGAGCCAATTGTAAGCGTTATAGCGGTCACTAATCAGAATACCGCCAAAATTTCTGCCTAGCAATTCTTGTGCTGCTTCAGTTGAGCGTGACAGGGTTACTTGAAAGAAACTGACTAGAGGGGTTACTATTACCCAGAGCCAAGCTTTGCGATTATTAGGGTTTTTCCCATCGGCATTTCCCTGTACAAATCCTGTTTCATCCGCTCCTGCTACTGATGCCATCTGCACATATTCTTGGGCGGCACCTACTGAGGAAGCTACTGCTTCACTCATTTCAGTGCGAATTCTATTAATGGTCCCCAGAGACATTCTCACCCCAAACAGATCTTCCATAGCCGTCTGTACCATTCTGTGTGAGTGTCGATACATCCCACTTAGTAACCCCACTATGGCTACTACTCTGGTCCCATAACCTGTATTTTCCTCTGTTTCTGGTAGTGCCGCTCGGGTTTGATGCCCACACTTGCGACAATTTAGTTGGTGCAGTCTGTGTTCAATGATTGATAGTTCTATTTCTGGTATTTCTACTACTTGATGTCTTAATGGTTGCTCATCTTCTCCTTTGAGCAATTCCCCACAACAACTACATCTTTCTGGATAATGATTTTTTATTTCGCTACATTCTAAGGATTCGTAGAGCAGACGGTTTTTTCCCTGATGTCCTGGTTGTCCACCTCTTTTTTTCTTTGATGGCTTCGACTTTTTTTTCTCTACCTGTGGTGTGTCTTTTGATGGTGGGTTATGTGAATTGTCTGAATTATTTCTTAGTTTTTCTTCTAGCTGTTCTCTGCTTATTTCTTGCTCTTGTAGTCTTCCTATTAATTCCACTAGAGCCTTTTTGACACTTTCAGGGGTTTTCTCCCAATCTTCAGTGTCAATCTTTAATCTATCTAATGAAAAATGCAGCAAGGTTTTCATACCTTATAGGATATCATCTTTTTCTGACTTTGCCTGTTTCTTTCATTTCCACGGAAAACTTTTACATCCCACTGCTATCAATTAAGTATTAACGATCGCCCGATCGCCCCCTGAACGGTTACCCTCTGGGACAGAATTAACTGCAACTGAGACAGAATTAATTGCAACTGAGACTGC